>CAMNPN010000019.1 GCA_946548085.1 uncultured Prevotella sp.
ACCTGTGGCACTGAGCAGTGTATGTGTCCAAAGGCAAAGATAGGGCCTGGCGACCCTACCTTGCTGAATCATGAATGGTGCTCTTCGAAAGCTCAGATCAACGGCACCCTGGCTCACATCACCGCCATCTTCGGCTTTATGCTGGCAGGATTAGTCATTCAGGATGCCGTGAAAGAGATTTAGAACTGAAATGAAGTGTTGACATAGATGTTGCGCCCTTTCTGTGGAATGTGATTCCAGTCTGAGTAAGTGGCATAATAACGGTCGAAAAGATTCTCTATGCCCAAGTGGAGGTTGGCAATAACCTGCCCCAAACGCAATTGGCCACCGATGTTCAGATGCCAGACGGCATAGCCTGCTGTGGGTGTTTCACCATATTCCGTACCACAGTGACTATTGCGTGATGCCATTTTCACACCCCCCTCAGTTTCCAAGTACTTCCAGCTAAAGCGCAGACTGCCCAAGTATGACAGCGGAGCGATAAGAGGCAGACGAGCACCAGAACTCTCTTTGCCATAACTGAAGGCGAGGCGGTTTTCCAACTGCAGCCATCTGTTCAGCCGACAATCGGCCGTTAATGATGTATTGACTATCTGTGCATCCTTCAGATTCTGATATACCTTCACACCAGCAGCCCCGATGGTCATAGGTGAGAGGCGGGAGTCTGGACGACCGATAATATAGTCCTGAAAGAAGAAAGCATTCGTCTCAGCCTTCACGCTAACCCATCTGTTTTCAAAGCCTACTGAAGCATTCACTTCTATAGCTTTCTCATTCCTAAGATACGGATTACCGATGTAGTCATATTGGTCGAAGGTGTTATTCAGGAAATAGCCATAACTCTCTGTGACTGTAGGTGCACGAGTGCCATACCCAGTGCCAACGGCTATCGCCCAACCACCATGCTCATAGGCATAACTGACAGCCAATCGTCCGATGAATCTTGAGCTGCCTCTATCCATACCTGGGAAATAGATGTTCAAGGCCTGATAGCCCTCGTCACTGTTGATTTGCTGATGCTGCCAGGCTCCCTTTGCCGACAGACGGAGGCGGTGGTGACTGTTGAGAGTGATATCGTCGGTAAGGGCCAGTCCTGTGTTGAACGTACCCACATCAGGCCAAGTGAGCATATACATGGGTGGTCCGCCAACGGGATACATGGTCATGTTGGCAAAGAGTGTGTTGTAATAGCCGTCAAGGTTCAGTTGGAAATAATGACTGCCCTTGCTGCCCTGTAGCAGACTATAAAGTCCCACCGTGCTGCTGCGTCCGGGCATGTCCATGTGGATGATGACATCAGGACGTTTGGTATCGTCCATGTCATGAGTGATATGATTGTAGTATGCCTTCGTCTCCCAGCGATGGAACAGGCCCTGAATATGCTCGCGACGATAGGATAGTGAGGTGATGATGCCCTCGGCCCTCTTCACATCCATCGCCAGAGCAGGATAACCTATATCGGTGGCGATGTCGTAGATAGCCGTTGCCTCCACGATATGATTGTCCGCAGGTTGCCAGCCGATATTGGCAAAGGCATTGGTCTTCTGGAATTGTGAGAAGTTGACCGTCTCATTGCCGCCAGCCTTATAATTGTCAGCATGACGGTAGAACACACCGAAATTGGTGTAGAAACGGTGTGAGGAGAAGGCGGCATCGGCACCATATACCTGCACATGACCATTCGACTCATAGCCAGCGGAAGCATTATACTCAGACGACTTAGCATCGAACCCCACACGACGGAGTTTCAAGTCTATACTGCCACCGATGTTACCCGTCGCCTGCGGGTTGCCGTCAAGCCCTGAGTTGAGACTGATACGCTGCAGGTTGCTGCTCTCCACATACGAGGTCACGGGATCCATCTTGTCTGTGCAGGCATAGAATATCTTCATGCCGTCGATGGTGGTAGACACGCGCTCAGTGGCCATGCTATTGACTACGGGCTCCCCGGCATAGTTACCACGGCGTACCATCTCCACCTTCGAGAGTTTACCCAGATGCTCGTCGATGCTGGCTACACGCCCTTTGCTGACAGCCTTTTTCCCAGAGCCCATAGTAGAGGAAACGACCACCTCATCGATGGCCGTCTCCTTGAATACAGTGTCTTGCAGGCATAATAAACTAATAAGACTGACTAACACTAACATCTAAAGAAAAAGATTAAATTGAAATAGTCCAATAAAGATCACTTAATTCCTCTCCTCCCGCTACAGTCTTGCCTGACGCATCCTTGACATGAAGATGGATATCCCACACCCCTGTCATGGTAAGATTCAACTTCCCTTGATAACTGCCATCATCTTGTGGTTGGAGTGGTTCGTTGTTGGGCGAGGTATGGTTACCCATGTCGGGCATGGTAGGATAGATATCGATGGTAAACACCTCACTCGCAGGAAGATATGGCAGAGTACTGTCATCCCCTTTTCCCGAGACATAAGCGCTTATCGTGTTCACGCCCGTCTTCAGGTTCTGTGGACTGGCCAAGGTCAAGTAATATGTCTGATCGTTCCTTTTAAACGACTTGATCCATACTTGGTCACTCGGTGTGGCTTCTATCGTAATGGGCGCTCCGGGCAGCGTGCCACTCAGATCCTTGATGCGGTAACTGATGGGGAGTGTCCATTCTCCAGCCATGAGCGGTGCCACCCATGTATGATAGATGGGGTAACTTTCTATCTGGTCGTACTTATTAGCGATAGGCGTACTATGCTTCATCATGCCCATATCCATCAGTGGTGACAAGGCTGTCACGGCAAAGTCTTTGACATGGCGTCCGCTTTCGGTCTTTTCAACAGCAAAGTACAAGTCATTATAACCTACGTAGAGGTTTGCCGTGCGGGCATATACCTTCAGCGTGTAGCCCTCAACACTCTGCCTCGACAGTCCTGTCAATTCCTTTAGTCCGGCAAGGATTTGGTTGATGTTATTCTCGTCGTCTTGAGAACAGCACACGTCATCATCTATTGAAGGGATATTGATAGGCACCACCCCATCACTTCCTAAACAAGCAGAAAACGCGATTCCCAAAAACAATCCAAATGCGAAAAGTATACTCCTTTTTTTCATCCTTGCTTATATCATATATTACTTATTCCCTATGCGTCTTACGCCAGTTGTGGGCGTATTCCACCACTGCACGCAGCCGTTTGCTGTCCGTAGAGTCGGGCACTGTGCAGTTAGCACCCAGAATCAAGTTCTGTGGTCCTTTAGATAGCACCTTGTCAACCTGGGCATAAACCTCTTCGAGTGTACCGTTTATCAGCACGCCGCGATGGTCTAATCCTCCCAAAATGGGACGCTTGAACACCGCTTGTGCGTGGTGAAGTTTCTCTACGTCGAATTCGGGCAGATTGATGATGGCGCCAGGATAGTCAGCCCATGCGTCAAGGTTCTCGTAGTGTCCGCCGCAGATGTGCAGGATGTTGAGTGGTGCTACAGAGTCGGCTACCTCAGAGATGTACTTATCCCACTTGCGCAAATATTTGGTCCATACTTCAGACTCTTGTCCGAAGAACTCTACGTTACCTCCGTGCGACGACACATAGAATCCATCGGCTCCACGTTTGCGGGCTGCACGAATGTAGGTGGCAATGCTCTTGGCCAGTTTCTCGAAGGCGGGTTCTGCAGCAGCAGGGTATTTCTTAATAACCTCGTCTACCTCTTTTCCTGCAGCCTGATGCAGTATGAGCAGAGGTGAATATACCGTTGGAATAATCAAGGCAGAATCCTTCAACTGTCTGGCCAGTTCCTCTATCACCTGCAGTTGTGGTTCAAAGTAATCTTCGGTCAGTTCTTCAACCTTGGCAAAGTCCTCGGCGGTCCTGATCTCCCATGTTGGTGGCAGGGTCTCATACTGCACCTTCAGGATATCGTTCCCCGTCTCGTGGAAGAAGGCTATATGCTCTTCTACCGCTTTGGGACCGAACTTGTCGGGGAAATGATGGAAGAAAGCAGAGGGAATGATATCTGGTGCTTTCGACTGATCGAGCACACGCTCAATAAGGTCTCTCTTGCTTGTCTGCTCGTTGGCTTGCTGCGATGAGCAGGCCAACAGTGTCATAAGTGCAAGCAGTACAACTGTGCTAAAGTATTTATTCATACTTATTCAACATTATATAGTTATAACCCATTTTGCTTTACTTCTTGTGCGTCTGACGCCAAGTGTGGGCGTAGTCGATGACGGCACGCAGTTTCTCCCAGTCAGTATCGCCAGGCACGGTGCAGTCGGCGCCGAGGATAAAGTTGGGCGATGCATTCTCAAGCACCTTGTCGACAGCAGCCTTAGCCTCTTCGATGCTGCCTTTGGCAATCACTCCCAGACGCTCCAGACCACCGAAGATAGGGCGGCCAAAACGCTGCTGTGCCTCCTTCAGGTTGAGGGAAGAACCATCGGAGAAGTTCAGAGGCACGTTGATGATGCTGGCAGGATAGTCGGCAAAGGCATAGAGGGCCTCGTCATTCTTAAACGGCGTGCCGTAGTCGCAGATGTGCAGGATGTTAATCTCACCAATCTCATTGGCTACCTCTGATACATGCTTATCCCACTGGCGCACCTGCTCCTGCCAGATTTTCGGCGAGAGTGAGTTGCCGTCACCACCCTGGCTCGATACATAGAAGCCGTCAGCACCATGCTTGCGGGCTGAGCGAAGGTAGTTCTCGATAGAGAGCGAGAGGTTCTTGATGGCCTTACCGAAGGCTGCGGGATCCTGCTCGGCCAGTTTCTTGAGGTCTTTGCCACGCCCCAGTGTCTGATGAGCCAGTGCGAGTGGTGAGTATACGGTGGGCAGGATGAAAGCCTCGGCACCATACTCGCGTGCCAGGTCTTCAATCACAGCCACCTGTGGTGCAAAGAAGTCTTCGCCATATACAGGCACCTTTTCCCAATCCTTACCTGAATTGATTTCGATCTGTGGCACTGCTATCTCGTAGAACACCTTTACAAAGTCCATATTGGTGGCCTTGTAGAAAGCCTTGTGGTCTTCGACAGCCTTGCGACCCAACTTATTCTCGAAGTGCAGGAAGAAGGCCGCAGGGACATACTCGTTAGGACGACTTTGGTCGAGCACCTGAAGGATACGTTCACGACGATTGTTTGCTACTTGCTGCTGTGCAGCGACTGTCTGGAAACTTGTGGCAGCAACCAGTGCCACACCGAAAATCTTTACAAAATTCTTTTTCATAATTTATAACTTATTAATGTTTACAGTTTACGGTTTACAGTTGATTACCTCTGCGGTAGTACAGCCTCCAGTCATATCATCTGTAAACCGTAAACCGTCAACTGTAAACTAACTCTTCACCTTTTATTCATACTCCGCTCCGTAAGGGCCATCACCAGTCTCTCCGCTGTAGCCCCAGTTCTGCTCCAGGTTAGGATTCAGTATCAACTGTTCCTGTGGCAGTGGTAGCAGATAGTTTTTCTTTGATACGTTTTGTGCCTTGGTAGTCTTGGTACCCAGCGTCTCGGCATCGGTCGGTGTGTTGGCCTTTACATATTTCACCAGTATGTGCCATCGGATGAGGTCGAACCAGCGTTGGCCTTCGAGCACGAACTCCAGACGGCGCTCCTCACGCAGACGCTCTCTGAACGCTTCCTGTGTCAGTCCGCTCAGTTCCAGGTCGGATCCATCGCTGGGCGTATTCTGGATGTTGAGATACGGACTCCAGTAAGCACGACGGCGCACCTGGTTGATGGCATCGTAGGCGGCATCTGTCGGACCGTTCAGTTCGTTCTCTGCCTCAGCCTTGATAAGCAGCACCTCGGCATAGCGGATAATCGTGGTATTGACAGACTGTCCGGCAGAGTTGCCAGCAGACGAAGGATTGGCGTAGTTGAGCGAGTCGATGTATTTGCGGAAACGAGGAATCGTGAATTCGAAATCCTCACCGGTGTTAGGATTGTAGAGACGCTTAGCCCATGAACCGTCACGACGCTGATCACGGGGATCTGTCTGTTCATAATACTTGTCGCTGGTGGTCAGAAGCACAGGCTCGGCATTATCCCAGTTGGTAGCAAAGGTGCAGTGGCCTGACACATTGCCGTTGATGGTGCGGTCGTGCTCAATAGAGAAGATGTGCTCTGGGCCGTGCTTCTTGTCAACACTCCAGTTGTCGATAAACTTGTCGAGCAGGCTGTATTTGCCTGAGTTGATCACTTTGTCAGCATACTGTATGGCCTTCTGGTAGAACTGGTTTTGGCTGCTCTTCCCCTCGGCGGTCAGAGTCTGGGCCCAAGTGATATATACCTTTGAGAGGATGGCCGATGCGGCCAGCGTGTTGGCTTTGCTATCTAAAGATGTGTAGGCGACAGGCAACTGCTCACCTGCACTCAGGTCATCGACTATCTGGTGATACACCTCGTCGATAGAGTTGCGTGGAGCTCCTTCGCCCTCGCCGTCGTGGAGCACGATGGGTACGCCACCAAAATAGCGCACGAGGTTGAAGTACATGAAACCACGCAAGAACCGGGCCTCGTTGATGTAGTTCTGCCTGGTCTGCTCGTCGAGGAACGAGGCATTGCCGACTTTGTCGATTACCACATTGGCACGGTTGATGGCCTTATAGTGCTCTTCCCATGCATAACTCACGAAGAGGTTGGTGGGCTGGACGGCGAAGTTTGACAACTCACGGATATGGGCGGAGTTGGTTTGTGCTCCGGCCTTCACATAGTCGGTCTGAAGGTCGTTGATGTAGACACTCTGGTTGTTGAACATACCATAGAATCCGTCTACAGTAAACTCCTGATAGATACCGTTGATGGCGGTCTCGATGTCTTCCTTACTCTGATAGAAGTTGTCTTTGTCGATGGAACTGAGCGATGTCTGTTCCAAGTCAGCGCAACTTGTGAGAAGAAGACCCCCTCCAACTCCCCCAAGGGGGAGAGCGGTTACCAGATAAACGGTGATTTTGATGATGCTCTGTTTCATATTTGATTCCTTTATTATAATGACTTTGTGTATTCATTCCCTTCCCTTTTAGGGGAGGGTTAGGGTGAGGTCTAAAGTGTCACATTAAATCCTACAAGTACGGTCTTGGCCGTTGGGTAGGCACCGTAGTCTATACCCTGATAGAGGGCACTGGTCTCATCGATACCATTGCGGTTGGCCTCTGGGTCATAGCCGGAATAGTTTGTGATGGTGAAGAAATTCTGCAGCGATACATACAGACGGACTTTGGCATCTTTCGTAATCTGAGGTACAGACAGGGTGTAGCCCAACTGTATGTTACGTATCTTCAGATAACTGGCATTCTCCACGAAGCGGTCGTCAGCATAGATCGAGGTGGCGCTGCTGGCCTTCTGGATGGTATTGCTGGGGTTGGTGGGAGTCCAGCGGTCGGCCACTTCTGCCAGCGGGTTATAATAGTAACCATTACCACGATCCAGTCGGCAGGCCAGGGCATTGAAGAGTTTGTTGCCGTAACTTCCACTGGCACTTATAAAGAGGTCAAGGTTCTTGTAGGCCACTTTGGTGTTGAAACCATAGGTGAACTTAGGCTGTATGTTGCCCAGGATCACACGGTCTTGTTCGTTGACCACTCCGTCGCCGTCAATATCTTCGAACTTGGGGTTACCTGGTTCTACGGTTGACATGGTCTGTGCAGGCAGCGTGCTGAGGTCTTCGTTGGCCTGGATGATGCCCTTGAACCTGTAGCCGAAGAATGTACCCAAAGGCTCGCCTACTTTCACAATAAGTGGATTGATATACTGCAGCGTACCCACAGAATTGAAGTCGGGGATAAAGTATTCAGAGTCGCCCAGATCGGTCACCTCGTTCTTGTTGTGGGCGATGTTGGCATTGACGTTCCACCGCCAGTTCTTATTCTCTATCAGCACGCCACCCACTTCGAGTTCTACACCTTTATTGGTGACTGAACCCACATTGCGCAGTACGGTGGAGAAACCTGTCACCTGCTCTACAGGCACATCGAGCAGCAGGTCGCTGGTCTTCTTATAATATGCATCCAGAGTAACCGTCAGACGGTTCTGGAAGAAGCCTGTGCTCAGTCCGATGTTATATGACGTGGTGGTCTCCCACTTCAGGTCAGGGTTCGACTTGTTCTCGATGACGTAACTGGTAGCCTTCTGATTGTTGACGATGACGGTGCGCGGCACGACATTGGCGGCAAACTGATAGTCGCCAATCTCCTGGTTACCCACAGTACCGACAGAGGCACGCAACTGGATGAAGTCGACCTTCTTACCAAAGTGGATCCACTTCTCGCGGTCGATATTCCACGAGGCACCCAAAGAGGGGAACACACCCCAGCGGTGGTCCTTGGCAAAGCGGCTGCTGCCGTCGGCACGCAGTGTGAGAGAGGCGTTATAGCGTGAGTCGTAACTATAGTTCACGCGGCCGATCCACGACTGCAGGGTAGAGATGTAGTGACTGCTCCTTGAAGGCAGCGTGGTGGCGGCAGCACCCAGGTTGTCGTAGCCAGTGGCATCGTTGCTGAAGCCATAAGCTGTCGTGGCAATACTGCTGCGATCGGTGTATTGGGCCGTATAACCAGCCAGAACCGTCAGCGAATGGACGCGCTTAAAGACGTTACTGTAGGTAGCCGTATATTCCGTCTGCCAGGTGTTGGTCTTCGTCTGTCCTACAGAGGCATAGCCATTGTTCGCCAGTCCACTGGTGGTGTACGACGGTGCATAATAACTCTGACGGGTGTTGGAGAGGTCACCGCCGACGCTGACCTTCAGTTTCAACTGCGGGATGACAGTCCACTCGGCAAAGGCTGTGCCGATGATACGACTGTTCTCCGTCTCAGCCTTCGTATTCTCCAGGTCGCTGATGGGGTTACCCACCCTGCCGTTGTAAATATCGACGCTGGTGGGAGTGGGATCATAATTATACGAGCCGTCGGCATTATATATAGAGGTGTAAGGCGTATGGGAGATGGCGCCGAACCAGGGACTGGGAGCAAACATGCTACCACTGTTGTCAGATACGCCAGTCACCTTGTTCAAGGCAGCATTGGCATTGATTCCCACCAGCAGGTTCTTGAAGATATTGCGCTCGTAATTGACGCGGCCGGCATAGCGTGTAAGGCCTGTGCCTTTGATGATACCATTCTGATCCTTGTAACTGCCGCTGATGCTATAGCGCGATATCTCATCACCGCCTACGGCCGAAATCTGGTGTTCTTGCTGGAAGCCTGTGCGCAGGGCCTCACTCTGCCAGTCATAACTCTGAGTGGGATCGGCAAGGTCGTAACCCAGTTCACCGTTCTGATACAGTTCATGCCAAATGTCTGTCCATTGCTGGGCGTTCAGGAAGTCCAGTTTCCTGGCGATGCTGCTCCACCCGAACGAGGCATTATAACTGATGTTGTTCTTGCCGTGAGAGCCCTTCTTGGTGGTGATGATGATCACACCGTTGGCACCACGGGTACCATAGATGGCGGTGGCCGACACGTCCTTCAGCACCTCGATGCTCTCGATGTCAGAGGGATTCAAGAACGACAGCGGGTCGAGTGTTGCATCACTTGATTTTGCACCGGTGCGTGTCGATGCAGGATCGTTATACACGATGAATCCGTCGATCACATAGAGTGGTTCGTTACCGCCGGTGATAGAGTTACCACCGCGAATACGGATGATGCTGGCAGCGCCGGGCTGACCACTGGTGGTCGTCACATTCAGACCTGCTACAGCTCCCTGCAGGGCACTCTCTACAGAGGTATTCTGTTGCTTCAGCAGTTCTTCACCTACCGACGAAATGCTGCTGGTGAGTTCCAGGCGCTTCTGGGCACCATAGCCCACAACCACCACTTCATCGAGTTTGCTGGCATTGTCAATTAGCGCAATCTCTACAGGCTCCTCGAAATCGTAGACATCCACATCCAACGGACGATAGCCAACATACTCTACCCTCAGTGTCAATGGGGGTTCTACCTTCGTCTGGAGGGAGAAGTTACCGTCGTAGTCGGTAACTACGCCCTGTTCCTTTTCTGATTTCACGATGACGGAAGCGCCAATGAGCGACTCGCCATTGCGAGCATCTTTTATATGTCCCGTAATCAACCCTTGCGCCAAGGCATAGAGGGGGCCGATCGCAACAAGCGTTGCAATAAACAATCTTTTTACCATAAGCGTGTTTTACTTTTTACCTTTTTACGTTTATTTCTGTGCGGTAAGGGTAGTCTTCACCTTATCGATCTGTTCTTGTGTCAGTTTGTTATCCAGATTCAACAATCCATATTCGTGATTATACTTCGTGCCATTCTCGAGCACCCACTCGAGGAAATGGTTGATGGCATCGTCACCCTGATTATAGCTTACGCCAATCTTCTCGACAGCCACTTCCGATATCTTTCCGCTTTCCAAGACTGCAATCAACTCGTCGAGGGTGGCCTTGTCAGAGAAGTTGTCTTCTATATTCTTCTTCACGTCGATGCCGATGATGGCGAGGTCGCTCTTGATGTGACGGCTCTGCAGATCGAAGATATTCGGCAAGGCATTGAACGATACTCCCTGCGGATCCTTCGACAGGGCGGTATTCAGGAAGAGGTCGTCGCCAGAGATGCGCTTGCCGCGGAAACTGCTGCTCTCTTCACCGAAGTTGTGGGCGAATGAGGCGGCTACTGACGAAGCATTGCTGCCACTATATACAATAAGGTTCTCAAAGGCCTTCACCTTCTTCACATCCTCGTCGAAGTCGTCGTTCAGGAAGAAGAGTTGCTTCAGTTTCTTCGAGTTCAGGTGCTTGCCCTCCAGCACTTTGGCAGCCTCACTACCACTGGCTGTGATGGGAAGCACGGCGAACTCTCCGAAAAATACAACATTATGACTAAAGACTTTTGTGTTGGCGGTTTGGCTGTCGAATACGACATTCAGGTCTACGTCGCCCTGGTTCTGGTTGCCCTTGGCGATTTGGAATTCTACGCCAGGCTGTGTTTTTGCATATTCAGTGATCCATTTCTCTACCAGCGGGCGGGCAAACCTTGGTGCCTTCACATAGCGCACGCTGCTCGTATTGGTTGCGTTACTCTCCGGACTTGACTCGCCTGCCAGTGCCCCTTCAGCCCAAATGGTACTGATGTTGATACTCAATAATACTGCTATTGTTAATGCTATTCGTTTCATATTGTTTATTTTTTACTTGGTTTATACCTATTATATATATTATACTCTCATTGGTCGTCATTACCATCATCTGGCGGCAACAACAATACTCACGCATTCGCATATTACACATTCGTTTCATAATCTTCATCTGTTTAATATTATTATGTTCTTTTGTTCTTATGTCTTTTCGACGGTGCAAAGGTACGGCGATTTCAGCGCTCCCACAATCCCACTATTGGGGCATTCTGCATACCAATAATATGGTATTAACGCAAAAATCGCTGGCAGAAGCGGTTATCTGCCAGCGATTTCTCTTCAAAATGAATGCGATTACGGCTTCTGGTTAAAACTAAAAACGGTTCTCGATAACACTCCAGTCGATTATCTGCCAAAGGGCTGCGAGGTGGTCAGGACGGCGATTCTGATAGTCCAGATAGTAAGCATGCTCCCACACATCGAAAGTCAACAGGGGTTTCAGACCTTTCTGAACAGGGTTGGCAGCATTTGTCTCCTGGGTGATAACCAGTTTGCCATCCTTATCAGCAGAGAGCCACACCCAGCCTGAGCCAAAGAGCGTTGCACCAGCCTTTTGGAAGGACTCCTTGAAAGCATCAAACGATCCGAAGTCACGAACGATTGCCTCAGCGAGTTTCCCCACAGGCAGATTGTCTGCCTTTGGGGCAGCAAACTGTCCGAAATACAGTTCGTGGTTCAGAATCTGTCCGGCATTATTCAGAATGCCTCCTTGTGCCTTGCACACAATCTCCTCGAGCGTAGCATTTTCAAACCCGCTGCCTTCCAGCAGACCATTCAGATTATTCACATAAGCCGCCAGATGCTTCCCATGATGAAAAGCAATCGTTTCACGACTAATCACTGGCTCCAAGGCCTCTGGCGCATACGTCAGCGCCATCAATGAAAACTTTCCCATATCTTCTAAAGTTTAACGTTTTTTCTTCGGTTTCGGCTCTGGTAGTTCTTTGCAAGTCACGCGAACCAACTCCGAGAGATAGTCGCGATCATCCACATCAGCCACGTAGAAATAATCTTTCGCTCCCTCGTAAGGCGGACGCAAATCTACGACTTTCAGCAGTTTCCTGCCTGCCTCAGTAGGCTTCAGATAGAAACAGTCGTCGCTCATTCCATATCGTTTTTAGTTTGTCATCGCCCTTCATGTGGCGATTCGTGCACAAAGATATGAAAAGTTTTTGAAAAGTTATGCTATATAGAACAAAAAAAATGCATCTATATGTCAATCTTTACTTAGGTTCAGCGGAAACAGAGACTGGGCAGTATATGCGTAGCCTATATGCCGGGAAATGGCGGGAAACATCAAACACCTAACGCGCTATTCCCCCCCCTTGTATAAAGGGGTTTCAGAAGATTTTGGTAGGTGTTGGGATTATTTAGCACAGAGTTATTATTCCGTCTGGTTTTGCTATCTGGACATAGCAAAACAGTGGGTACTTTTGTAAGTATATATACTTAAGGGTTGTTAAGATGCCTTGCAAGACAGTAAGGGATGCCTACTAACGGAGTAAGGGATGCTTGTTATAGGGGTATAACAGGCATCCCTTACTGTATGACTAGACGTCTCTTACTGTGTTACCTGACGTCTCTAACAATGTTAGAAGGCATCAATGACACAAGGCTGAAGTGAGCCCACATTTTCAACTGGAGACAATTTGTCACCGTTTCATTTCAATCTTCTTTGACGATGGGGTAGAGCTCGATGAACTCACCTTGATGGTTTTGGCCGTCATTGATCAGTTCGGCAAACTTCTGGCCGACAGTTTCGATGTCGTGGAAGCCAGGGAGCGACATGTTGCCATTGAGATCCGTTGTGGTGGGGCCTGGGTGAACGGAGAAGATTCCCACAGGCGTACCAGCCTGCTGGAATTCGATGGCCATCACGCCCATCATCGCATTTTGTGCTGCCTTGCTGGCGACATAGGCCAGGGGGTGCCAGTAGGGACTGACTTCTGAGGGTACGGTGATGTTGGCAATACGACCGTTGTTCTTGGCAATCAGGGGTATCAGGGCCTTGGTGAGGGCGAAGGTGCCGATAAAGTTCACGTCGAGCGTCTCGCGGATAATGTTGATCTCCGTATGTTCGCTGTCAACGCTCATGTCGCCAGGAATACCGGCATTGTTGACGAGCAACGACAAATCAGGAAACCGCTCGTTGATCTCCTTGGCGGCCTGTTCGATGCCGGCAAGGTCTTTCAGTTCGATGTTGACCCAACCTAGTACGCCGATGCCTTGCGACTTCAGATTCTCAATGGCTTTTGAAGCGCGCTGTTCATCACGGGCACCGATAACTACCTCCCAGCCGCTGAGGCCGAGATATTTTGCTATTCCAAATCCGATGCCCTTGTTGGCACCTGTTACTAAAACAATCTTTTTTCCCATTTCTTTCTATTTTAATGTTTTGCGCCTGCAAAGGTACGCCTTTTTCAGGGAATACCCAAAGGATGAAGTCGGTATTTACAAATGTACCTCTTTATCTACCACTTCGCCATTCAGGATCTTGAAGGAATTCAGATGGACACCCTCATGAAGCGACAGAATGGCATAGCGGATGTTGGGGTCGTTGGCCAGACGGAGGTCCTCCTGAGAGGGGCGCGAGGGCGAGGCCGGATGGCTGTGCCAGTTGGCGAGGATCTTCAGGCCGTGTTCGCGGGCATAGCGAAGAGCGGCAAACTGGTCTTTCGGCGCAAAAGAGAAGTGCTCTGGCGAGTGGTCGATGTTCTCCATCCAGTAGTTCTCGGTCACGACGTCGCCTTCAGGGCCGCTGGTGCCCAGCAGGTAGCCGCACGTCTCGTCAGGTGCGTCCTGCCGGGCCTGGCTGATTAATTCATCTATGATTTCTTGTGGTATCTTCATTTTTCAATGCATAATTAATAATGCATAATGCATAATTATCGTTCAATGCTTTAAGTCGCAGGCGGCCTGTTCGTAGTCTGTCAGATGATCGATGGTGGGGCTCGTGCCACAGATGGCGCACGAGTCACGATGCTTCACGGGCACCGTGCGGAACTGCATGGTCTTGGCATCGAAGGCGAGCAGACGGTTAGTCAGTAACTCGCCGATACCCGTAAAGTACTTCAGTGTCTCAGCGGCCTGGATGGTGCCCAGCATACCGGCGATGGCCCCCAGTACCCCAGCCTGCGAACAGGTGGGTACGGCTCCTACGGGAGGCGGTTCCTTGAACATGCAGCGGTAGCAGGCTGTGCCAGGCAGGTGGGTGAACGTCTGGCCGTTGAAGCGCAGGATGCCGCCATGCGAGAAGGGCTTGCCTGCCATTACGCAGGCATCGTTGATGAGGAACTTCACGGGGAAGTTGTCCGTCCCGTCGACGATGAAGTCATACTCCTTGATGATGTCGAGCGCGTTCGACGAGTCGAGAAACTGATAGTAGGTCTCCACCTTCACGTCAGGGTTGATGGCCTTGATCTTCTCCTCAGCACTCTTCACCTTCGGCACGCCTACGTCCTTCGTGAAGTGAATCACCTGGCGCTGAAGGTTGCTCAGGTCTACGACGTCGGCATCCACGATACCAATCGTGCCGATGCCTGCCGCAGCGAGGTAGAGCGAGACGGGTGCCCCCAGTCCGCCAGCACCCACCACGAGCACGCGCGCGTTCATTATCTTTTCTTGTCCCTCCACGCCGACATCCTGTAACAGGATATGACGTGAATATCGCTGTATCTGTTCTTCTGTAAAGTCTATCATAGCGGTAGCAAATTTTTCACTTTTCACTCTTCCTTTTTACCTTAGGCATCCTCCTCCCATGAAATACAGAAAATCGACCTTGTCACCTTCCTTGATCTGGATACTGTCCCAGTCGTCGCGTTCGGCGAACTCCTCGTTCACCTGCACGCTGACCATCTCGGGGTTCTCTACCAGCAACTGCCTGATCAGTTCACTCACGTTGAGCGGCAGGCTCACTTCCTGCGCGTCTCCATTTACATAAATCTTTGCCATAACTATTTGAGTTTGAATCACGCTGCAAAGGTACGGTGATTCCCTGAATGCCACAATCCCACAGGGATGGTAAATCGCATACCATATCAAGGGTATGCGAAATGCCACGAATGGGCGATTGCCGGAGTGCCAAAACCGCCGTACCTTTGCACCCAGATTCAAACTCATACATTATGGCAGGAAACAAGAAACTAAGCATCATCGCCTTCAGTGGCGATTTCGACAAACTGACGGCAGTATTTACATTAGGTACGGGCGCGGCAGCCGTAGGCTATGAGGTGAACATCTTCTTCACCTTCTGGGGTCTCGACGCCATCAAGCAGAAGCAGGGGCGCGCCTTCATCGGCTCTAACTGGCTGACGAAGACCTTCGGCTTCATGATGGGCGGCCTCGCTGCGACACCCACGAGCCGCTTCAACTTCCTCGGTGCAGGTCCCAAGATCTTCCGTTACCTGATGCGCAAGAACAATGTGGCGACACTCGAAGAACTCGTGGAGGCAGCCAAGGCACTCGGTATCAACCTCTATGCCTGTGAGATGGCGATGCACGTGCTGGGACTGAAGAAGGAGGACTTCATCCCCGAGGTGAAGGACGTGCTCGGCGTGGCGACATTCCTCAATATCAGCGAAGGAGGACAAACATTATTCATATAAATATGGTTTACAGTTTACGGTTTACAGTTTACGGTTTACAGATGATATGCTGGCAAGCCGTTCTGGGAATTCCGCCTATAGAAGTAATCAGCTGTAAACCGTAAACTGTAAACTGTAAACAAAAAAGACTATGGCAACAAAAGTATTAGACATTACGAAGGAGCATTGCCCGATGACCTTCGTCAAGACCAAGATCGAACTCTCGAAACTTCAGACGGGCGACATTCTGGAAGTGCTGCTCAGTGAGGGCGAGCCCCTCGACAACGTGCCCCGCAATGCCAAGGAGCAGGGCTACAACGTGCTCTCCGTAGAGCATGTGGAAGGCACGACGCATAAGGTCGTGATAAAAAAGTAAAAAGGTAAAATAAGTATAACATTAAAAAACTCAAACGATTATGGCAGATTCAAATTTACAGCGCAGTGTGACCACTGCTACCGCCAGAAGACTGGCAACGACCACCAAGACCGCCCCGCAGATGGGCTCCATCACTCCGAGACTCCTGCTGAAACTCCTGCCCTGGGTGCAGGTCAGTGGCGGCACCTTCCGCGTGAACCGCACGAAGGTGGAACTGCGGAAGAACGACCGCCTGCCCATCCAGTACATCAACGGCGTGCCCTCGTTCACGGCCAAGAACCTGAAGGCGATACCCCTCTTCTCGGAGTTCGACGATGAGATCCTGCACCGTCTGGTGAGTTCGTTCGAAGCCAAGGAGGTGGACGTGGACAAACTCTTCGTGGAAGAGGGTAAGGACAAACAGCGTTTCTTCATCGTGGCCAGCGGTCAGGCAGAGGTCATCAGCAAGGGGCCTCATGGCGAAGACCTGCGGATAGCGCTCTTGGGTGACGGTGAGTATTTCGGTGAGGCAGACTTGCTCGACGAGCAGGAATCGACGGTCTCCGTCAGGGCCATCACGCCAACGGTCTTCCTGGGCCTGAAACTGAAGGAACTCATCAAGTTCATCAAGGAGGTTCCCGACTTCCGCGAGACATTCAACAAGGCCGTCGACAAGCAACTGCGCCTGAAGGCTTCGGTGAATGACAATGGCGAGAAGCACATCGACCTGGTGAGTGGTCATGAGGAGGATAACATCATTCCTGAGACCTATATCGACTACGAGGAGAATCCCACGGAGTACTCGCTGAACACGTTGCAGACGGTGGTACGGGTACATACCCGCGTCTCAGACCTCTATAATAATCCCTACAACCAACTCGAAGAGCAGTTGCGCCTCAGCATCGAGAGCATCAAGGAGCGTCAGGAGTGGGAACTCATCAACAACAAGAAGTTCGGCCTGTTGGCCGCCGCCAACCCTGCCTACCGCATCACCACCCGCTACGGTGCCCCGACGCCTGACGATCTCGACGAACTGCTTTCGCTCGTATGGAAGGAGCCGGCCTTCTTCATCGCCCATCCAAGGGCCATCGCTGCCTTTGAGCGTGAATGTACATGGCGCGGTGTGCCTCCTGTGACGACAGACCTCTTCGGCACGAAGGTCATCCTCTGGCGTGGTGTGCCCCTGATTCCTTCAGATAAGGTGGAGGTAGAGGGCCAGTATCTGACAGGTCGCGGCGTGGGTACGACGAAGATCATCCTCGTACGTGTCGGCGAGAAAAGCCAGGGCGTCGTAGGCCTGCACCAGAGCGGCATACCCGGGGAGATAGCACCCTCACTCTCAGCCCGCCTGATGGGACTCGACAAGTTCGGCGTGGCTTCGTATCTGCTCACGAAGTACTTCTCGCTGGCTTCCCTCACCGATGATGCCATTGCCGTGCTCGAGAACGTCGAGGTGGGCTATTATCATGACTATCAGCATAGAAACAAAGTTGAGAAATAAATGATCGATATAGCAGAACTCAATAGTTTTCCGACACAGGACGGTGGTTCACTGGCTCTGTTGAAGGGAATCGCACAGAAATACTGCCCAGAGGAACTGCAGGCGGAGCGGAAGGCAATACTGCCTGACGAGCAACTGAACCTCAGCGAGTTGGAAGCAGGATTCAGACAGCTTCTGGCTGGAGGCAGCGGCTACGGCGAACTTCCTTACCTCGGAGATACAGATGCTCAGACGAAGACCATTCCTCATGAGGACGGCTTCGGCATCGGCATCCCGGAGACGCAGAAACTGCGCGACCTGCACTACGAGGAGGCCGACACGCTGAACTCCGAGCAGATCAAGAAGGACTTCCCCGTACTGCATCAGAAAGTGAACGGCCACGACCTGGTATGGCTCGACAACGGTGCGACGACGCAGAAGCCGAATCAGGTCATCGACAAGATCTCGGACTACTACCGCAACTACAATTCGAACATCCACCGTGGCGCCCATACCCTGGCAGCCCGTGCGACGGATGCCTATGAGGAAGCCCGCGAAAAGGTGCAGCGTTTCATCAACGCCGCTACGAGCGAGGAGATCATCTTCGTGCGTGGCACCACCGAGGGCATCAACCTCGTGGCACAGACCTACGGACGGCAGTTCCTGACGCCTGGTGACGAGGTGATCGTTTCCGAACTCGACCACCATGCCAATATCGTGCCCTGGCAGCGCGTCTGCCAGGAGCGCGGGGCTACGCTTCGAGCCATCCCCACCGACCAGAACGGCGACCTTATCCTCTCTGAACTGGAACGGCTCATCACGCCTCGCACAAGGTTCGTCTCCGTGGGGCACGTGAACAACACCTTCGGCACCATCAACGACGTGCAGCGCATCATCGACATCGCCCACTCACACCAGATACCCGTGCTGATAGACGGTGCACAGTCGATAGCCCACACGCCCGTCGATGTGCAGCAGTTGGGAGCTGACTTCTTCGTGTTCAGCGGACATAAGATCTACGGGCCTAATGGCATCGGTGTGGTCTATGGACGTAAGGAACTTCTGGATAAGATGCAGCCCTGGCAAGGTGGTGGTAACATGATTAAGGACGTGACCATCGAGCGCACGGAATACAATGTGCCGCCTGCCCGCTTTGAGGCCGGAACGCCCAATGTGGCCGACGCCATCGGCCTGGGTGCAGCCCTCGACTACGTGAGCCACCTGGGTATCCGCAACATCGAGCACCACGAGCACCAGTTGACGGAGTATGCCCGTGAACAACTCGGCCAGATACCTGGGCTG
>CAMNPN010000020.1 GCA_946548085.1 uncultured Prevotella sp.
AGCACGCAGACGATTCAATTCATCCTCATTGCGCACCTTCTTGTTGTTGATATAGATTTCCGGCTTGCCGTGACCTGCTACCTCGCCGTTACTCATCATGAGTGGTAGGTGGCTGAGCATTTCAGAGACGGAACCGAACTGCGCTAAGGGCGTACCCTCTACGTTAGTCATCAGCCCGCGGTCTGTGGCATAGACGAACCGCTTACTGCCCTTCACCTCGACACCTTGCAGGGCATATTTGTCTGGCTGCATACGTATCTCGCCGATATGCCCCATGCTGTAGGTTGCTTCGATGGTCTTGTAGCCGATGCAGGTGATGCGGGCGATGACCTCCTGCGCCTTGCAGGGAATCACGAAGTCGCCAGCCTCATTGCTCACGCCGCCCGTCAGGAATGTCAGGGATTTTGAATCCCCTTCAACAAAGTCGCCGAGAGAGAATAGCGAGACGCTGGCGTAGGCAATGGGCTGGCCATTTTCGTTGGTGATGCGCCCAGAGAGCTTGGTGTCAGCCTTCTGTATGCATTCGATGTAGATGTCTTGTTCGTCGAAGGTGAGGTGCATGGGATAGAAACCGCATACCTGACGGACGGCATCGCGTACGGAGACGTTCTTCAGCTGTGTGGTGACGGTGAAGTCCTCCAGTTCGTCGAAGATGAAGTTGAGTTTATAGTTGTCCTGGGCGTTGTCTATCCAGATAAGAGCTTCGCTGAGTGAGGAGCCTTGGAAGTCGTGCGAGAGTCGTTGTGCCTTCGTGCTCATGGCGACGAGGCACAATAATAGCATAGTGATGTGTCTCATGGTCTATTCGATGGTGATGATTTCGTCCGTGAGGGTCAGGTGGACCTTCTCGAAGTGGTTGATTTGGTCAATAATCTCTTGCAGTGTGTCGTCAGCCTCCCATTGCAGATAGAAGCGCAAGGTGCGGGCGGCTTCATTCTTGAACTCCACCTTCACACCGTAGCCGTCGGCAATGTACTGCATAATCTGCTGTAGCTCCACATTATTATATTTGACTGGCTCCTGCTTCGTAGGTGCAGCCTCCGTGCCGAAGGACTTTCTCACCTTCTTCACGTCGGGCTTGCGGTCTGCAATCTCCACTTTGGATTTTGACTCCATGTTGCTGACGATACGGACGGCAGCATAGGCAATGCCCGAGAGCATCAGCAGGCCGATGAACACGGCGGCAATCTTGTAGAGTGCCGTCGGGCGTTTGGGTAGGGCGTGGCTTTTGTGATTCTCGGCAAACATGCTGTCTGTTGCCTTGACCATCTGCTCGTACAGCTGGCGGCACTCCTCGTCGGCCATCAACTGCCGAATCTCTTCCTCGCTATAGCGCTCGGGATGCTCCTGCATCTCCAAGAGGCGTTTCATCTTGTCTTCGTTCATGACTTAAATCGGTTCTTGAGTTTAGTAATAGCCTGTGAGAGATGCTTATAGACGGCGGCCTCACTGATACCTACCTGCTCGGCAATCTCACGGTACTTCAGCTGCTCTTGATAGTGCATCTGGAACACGCGGCGCGTCTGAGGTGTCAACTCTGTCTGGATGAACTGCTGGTATTCCCGGTATTGCTCCTCTTCCTCGCTATGGGCCTCGATAGCTTCGTCGTCGAGGGGCAAGGCCCGTCGCATGCGTTCCTGCAGTTTCATCCGTTTCAGTCGGTTCAGACACTCAAAGCGCACACTACTCCGCACGTAGGCCAACAGTTTTTCCTCGTCAGGAAGGATGTCTGTCGCCATCAGCCTCGCTATCACGTCGCCGACGGCATCGCGGGCGTCCTCCTCATCGTGGAGCAGGATGCAGGCCCTGCGCAGCAGGTCGTCGTAATGGTGGCTGTAGAGCGCCTCTATCTGTTCGTCTCTCTTAGGCATTTATGACCTTTTTACTAATAAGACAATCGAGGGGCCAGTTTCCCAACCCCTCGATACCGATAAATCTTACATTGTCTCTGATTTTAATAACTGAAGGCGAAGTCTTCCAGTGTACAGATTGATTTTTCTTTCGTCTCCGATGAGAAGACGAAGAAGAGGGCGTGCTTGCCAGTCATCTCCGCCAGGACGGGCACGTCGATGGCCACCTCGGTCGACGTCTTGGGCATGTCGGCCTTCAGGTCGAAGGAGCCCACTTTGACGCCCCCTTGCGACTCCCACGGGCGGTCGGCCATCACGGTGATGGTGCCGTCGACGCCCTCCGGTGTCAGCCGCAGCAGCAGTTGCAGGTCGTCCTCACCGTTCGTCTCGGTGAAGTTGAAGTACTTATATCCCACGATGCTGCCGGCCGTATTGTTCACCACGTAGTTCGTGTTGTACTGCAGGTCATAAGGTGCGCCGTACTTCTCCTGCGACTCCAGGGCCTCCTTCGAGATGGCGCGGTCCGTCGTGCCATACGAGGTAGCCACGTAACTGCCGTAGAAGATCTTCTTCGGCCAGTTGTGCTCAGCCGGCTTCGGTCCTGTGTACCAGCAGGCGATGCCTGCCGAGTGGCGCTCCAAGGGGTCGAGTCCTTCCAGGGCGAAACCTTCAGAGGTGTATTCACCCTCAGAGATCTCCACCTTGCCGCCAGCACCTTCCTCTACCTTTACGGTGATGGGGGCCACCATGGCCTGACGCGAGAACTCGTCGAGTCCGCACTGGCGGTGGTAGAACACGTACCACTGTCCGCCAATCTCACAGATCGAACCATGGGTATTGCCGTTCACCGTTGCCGAGGCGATGGTGTCGCCCTGCTCGCTGATCTCCCGTCCACGGCCGTCGATGATGGTTCCGCCGTAGGTCCAGGGCCCCAGCGGATGGTCGCCGTAGGCATAGGCCAGCGTATAGTTCGACTCTGGCAGCCCATACTCGCCGTCGGCCGTCCAGCGACTATAGATAAACACATACTTATCTTTAATCTTCCGGATGCTGGAAGCCTCGAAGAAACGGAACTCGTTGCCAGGCTGTTCCTGATATCCGGGAATCATGCCGTCGACAGCCTTGGTGCCCGGCTTGACGGTGGCCATCGTCTTAGGATCGAGCTCGGCGGCCATCGAGTGGCCGAAGCCCCAGTAGCCATACACACGTCCGTCATCGTCGACCATCACAGCGGGGTCGAAGGCCAGCACGCCCTCGGTCACATTGGGATCCTTCTCGCTCCAGTTACACACGGTGAAGGGTCCGTCGGGGCGGTTACTCTTGGCCACCAGGCCGTTGCGCCCGCCGTGCTGGTCGTTGGGATACAGGTAGTATGTCTTCTGTCCCGTCGAGTCCTCCACCATCGTCACGTCGGGGGCAAACAGCACGTCGGCCAGTCCTGCCGAGTCGAGCAGCTCGTCGTTGGCATTGCGGTCCACGCGCAGTATCACGCCGTCGTAGCGCCACTGGTGCAGACTGTCCGTCGGTGCCGACCACACCACGAGCTCACGTCCGCAGTAGTCGGTGATGCGGCTGTCGTGCGAGCCGTAGATATACACACGCTGGCGCCCCGGCTGGTCGGGATCGTCAAACACGTAGGGCTCGCCGTCGGGGATATGCTCCCACAGCGGCAGGTAGGGATTGCCGGGAGTCATCAGGCCGTTCTTCACCGTCGGGGCCTGCTGGCCGCACGACATCATCAGGGCGCACAGCGCCGCGCCCATGCTCACGATAAGAGTCTTTGCTTTCATTTCGGTTCGTAATAATTGGTTCTATCTGGCTGCAAAGATAGTGCAAATCGAGCGAAATACCAAATTTTTTTGGATATTTCCGAGATGCAGCCTATCTTAGAGTGAAACTCAGATTTACGCAATTATTATGAAATAAACAATCATTTGCGGATTTTTAGTTAACTTTGCCGTCGCTAAGGGTTTAGTAAATCGCTTTTCATGTGTATTAAGAGTATATGACAGACCAGGCAAGACTCGAGCAGCTCTTCAGGCAGCACTACCGTCAGATGTATCGGCTGGCCACCATACTCCTGCACGACGATGCTGCGAGCAAGGATGTCGTGCACGACATCTTCGCCCGCCTGCTCGACGGTCATGCCGACCTCCGTGAAGAGACTGTCGAGTCTTTTCTGCTTACGAGTGTACGGAACCGCTGTCTGAACGTGATCCGCAGCCGGCAGATACAGGAACGGGTGCAGCACCTCTACCTGCTCGACCTCGACACCAGCGTCGGGCCGGCGGTCATGCCCGACGAGGAACTGGATGCCCTCAATAAGGGAATCGACCAGTTGGCGCCGCCCGTCTGCCGCGACATCATCCTGCAGCACTTCCGCGACGGCATCACCTTCAAGGAGATAGCCCGCCGCATGGGCGTCAGCGAGACCACCGTCTATAAGCATCTGCGCCGTGCACTCAGTCAACTACGTCAACACATTCAAGATCAATGAGCGTATGAACAAGACCGAACGATTATTCCAGATGCTGGAGCAGCCCCGGCGATATACGGCCGACGAGTGGCAGGAGATACTTGCCGACGACACGTGCCGCGACCTCTACAGGCTGATGTCCAAGACACGGAGCGCCCTCGATGCCGCCCGTGCCGACGAAGAAGTCACCGACGAGTTGATTGACGCCGAATGGCAGCGGCTGGCCAAACCCCGTCCCGGCATCCCCGCCGTCTACAAGATCGCCGCCATGTTTATCGGCATACTGATGCTGTCTGGCATTGCCTTTGCCACGATCAGCATTGTAAGCCATCGCTCTGAGGGGAATGCGCACCGCGACGACAGTTCCACGATGCTGCAAGAAGACAGAACCGCGCAACCCGCCCCTGCGGCGCCTGCCGACACCGTCCCCCAGTACCGCATCTTCAAGAACGCGCCCTTCGACGAGATGATTACAGAGATTGCTACTTATTATAATAAGGTACCTGACATACAGGGCGGGCATGCCCATGAGTTGCGCCTCTACTATCACTGGGACCGCCAGGATGACATCGCCGACATCGTTGACGACCTGAACCACTTCGACCACGTGAACCTCGCCGTTGAGGGCGACAGACTGACGGTAAAGCCCTGACCTGCCTCCATGAACAAAATGAAAAGACTGTATATCCTGCTCCTGGTCTGTGCCGCGGTCGCGACGGCCTGCGGCCAGAAGATTACCCGCAGCTATCAGGGAGAGTCGCTCAGCCGTGTGCTCGAAGACCTCAATGCCGCCACCACCCGCCACCAGATAGCCTTTACATATAACGACCTGGAAGACTTTACCGTCACCTGCGACTTCAAGCGCCTGAGTCTCGACGAGGCCCTGATGAAAGTCGTAGGCTTCTGGCCAGTGCGTATCGTCAGAGACCATGACAAGTACTTCGTGGAGTGTACCCACAAGGCGGGCCGCCGCCTGACAGGGCGGGTCGTCGACGCAAGCAGCCGTCCGCTGGCCTATGCCAGCATCGCCCTCCTCAGTCAGGCCGACTCCTCCCTAATCGGCAGTGGACTTAGCAATGAGTCAGGCCACTTCGTCATCCCGACGGATGCCAGCCGCGTGGTGCTGCGGTGCTCGTTCGTGGGTTTCAAGACCGTCTGCCGCTCCTGCGAGACAGGAGCCGTCGGCACCGTCAGGATGCAGCCCGAGGAATACAGCCTCCACGGCATCATGGTCAGCGGACAGGTCCCGGTCGTCCGTCGCGAGGCCGGCACCATCATCTTCGACACCCGCCATGTGGTGGGAGCCGTCAGTGCCGCCGACCTGCTGCGGGTAGCGCCCGGGGTGCTCGTCGACGATGAGCACGTCAGTCTGTTCGGCACCGCCGGTGTCGCCTTCCAGATCGACGGCAGGGCGCAGCGCCTCGGCACGAAGGAGATGCTGCAGGTGCTCAGGTCCTATGCCGCCTCCGACGTGGAGCGGATTGAGATCGTGCAGAGCCCGGGGGCCAGTTATGCCGCCGAGGGCAATGCCGGCGTTATCAACATCGTGCTGAAGAAGAAGGGCAACGACTATATCGGCGGCTCCGCAGGATACGGACGGACACAGTACGAGGCGCATGGCGACGAGGCCACTGCCGGCATCGCCTACAACCGCGGCAGGGTGAGCACCGCCGTGAATCTGGCAGGCAACTGGGACCGTACCCTCTATCAGGAGACCAACAACATCCGTTTCCCCGATATGCTCAGATATGGCGCCGACGACGGGCGGATCTCGAAAGACAACTACACCCTGCGCTGGCAGGCCGACTATCGGGCCTCCGACGAACTCAGCCTCGGCGCTTTCGTCATGCATGCCAACGGAGAGCGCCGCCTGGCAGTAGACGGTCTCTACGACTTCCACCCCAAGGTCATCCAGTCCGTCGGCAGTTTCGACACGCAGACCCGCCGACAGGAGCAGACGAAGACGTGGGCCATGAATGTCAATGCCAGCGCCGGGAGCAAGGAAACAGGACTCAGGGCAGACTTCAACCTCGACTACTATCGGATGCGGATGGACGATGCCCGCCGCTCCGTCAGCAACGTCGTATATATCGGCGACGACCTTGCAGACGTCGTAAGAGCAGACACGGCCGACTTCGACTACCGCAACCATATCGTACAGGACATCGACAACTACTCCGCCAAGGCCGATGTCAGTTACGCCGGCTTCCGTCTTGGCGGCCAGTACACCTACACCCGCAGCCACCTCGACCTGGACTATTCAAGATCAAGTCTGTCGTCCGACAAAGCCTCTGCCGCCTACGACGAGCATGTACTGTCTGGCTATCTGGAATACGACCGGACGCTTGGCAGCGCGTGGTCCGTGAACCTCGGAGGGCGCTATGAGCACACGTGGACCAAGGGCGAGAGCCTGCCCACGCCGTATAACACCCGCACAGACTACGGCAGACTGTTCCCCTCGCTCCGTATCGGATACAGTCCCGGCCACCGCCACGCCTTCAACGGGAGCCTCAGCAGCCGCATCACCCGTCCGAACATCATCAACCTCAATCCCAACCGGGTATGGAGAGACGTCAACCACGCCTCCTCCGGCAATCAGGACCTGAAGCCCTCCTATCTCTACAAGGCGATGATAGGCTACACCTACAACGGCGTGCTGAGCCTCGACCTCTACTATGCCTACGAGCCAGACAGGGTGGATGCCGTCTATTACTTAGATAAGCAAGTGACCTACAACTCATGGGACAACATCACCGATGAGCACAGTCTGGGCATCAACACCTTCTACTATTTCGACCGTCTGCGCTGGATGACGGTCACGCTGATGCAGAGCGTAGGGTATTCGAAGACCATCAGGCCGAAGAAAGCGACCACTTTGGGGTTTGTGCGACAGTACATACATCCTGAGGTCGAAGACTTCTCATACGTGGGGATGCTGCAAGCCACCTTCTTCTTCGACCGTGACCGCAGGTGGACAGCCAGCCTCAACGCCACCTACAGTTCCCCTGAGAAAGATGTCACCAGGTCTCTTGATGCCCGCTACATGGTCGACGTCGGACTTCAGCATCGTTTCTGGCGTGACCGCCTGACCGTAGGTCTCACCTGCCGGAACCTGTTTGCCTCTCGCGTCAAGGGAACGGAATACCTCGGAACGACGGCGATGGACTTCGACAACAAGTTCAACTATCGCCAACTGCGCCTCTCACTCACCTACAACTGGGGTGCCCGCCTGCGCCACAACGAGCGGCATTATGAAAGTGACGATATGCAGCAACGCGTCGTAAACGACTTCTGACAACAAGTATGAAACAATTGGATGTATATGCGACGTCATATATGACAAGAAGAGTCTGCATATATACCTACGTACTATTGTCGTGGGTGTTTATTATTGTCAATCTCGTTACTCTATGTAATCTTCCACCCTGGATTGATGAGGTGATGATGCTCGACACTTCTTATAATGCTGCTGTTCATGGTTCGTGGGAAACAACAGCATGGTATCGTGTAGTAGGACAATACCCGTTTTCGACCTATCCACCGCTTTACCAGATGGTAGCGACCTCATGGATATGGCTCTTTGGCGGTGGTTTGATGACAGTCAGATGCATGAATCTGTTCTTTACTTTCACGCTTGGAGGTATCTGCATACGGCTTATGAAGCGTCATGGACTGCTACAGACAGCATGGACGGTTGCCCTGTTCACGGTGTTGTTGTGGGGCACAAGCGAAATGGCATGGATGTATCGCAATGGACGACCTGACATACTTTGTGCCTTAGTTTCCGTCCTCACAGTCTTGGTAATTGACACATACCTGTCGGCAAAGTCAACGACTACCCGTATTGCAGTCATTGTGTCCTCAGCTCTGCTCTTGTGTTCAGGTGTACAATCTGCGGTCTATCTTTTAGCCCTCTGGCTGTTTTTCTTCATAGTTGCAAAGGGGCGACGCGGGGAAAGTATTCGTCTGCTCGTCCTCCTACTGACGGGCATAGTACTAGGGCTAATCTTGGTGGCACTATTCATGCTGGCTCACGGTCGGCTGGTGGCTTTTGTCTGTAGCATCGTCCAGTATTCTGCCACGCTGTCAAGTATTGTTTTGGCAGTGCTGCCCTGGGCGGGTGAAGTGTTTGGCTTTAATTCGGTGCCCTACACTCAGAAACTGCTTGAATTAAGCACAGATTCTGGCATTGTCGGATGGCTCGGTTCTATTGCAGGATACCGTAGTTTCACAATACTTGCAATTGTCGCGCTGGTAGCATACGGCATAATTTACAGGAACAACTTGCGGAACCTCCTGATCGACAAGGGTTTCATTATGTTACTATGTGCACTCTACGTGCCATTCGTCATGATGGCTGCCGGTCGTTTTCTTCCCTATTATCGCTGGATGGCTTTCCTCCCTCTGCTTGTTGCTGTTACGTCTATAGCAGCCAGACACCGATTGTGGCGTAACGTATTCGGTGGCGTAGCAGTGCTGCTGACTGTCTTTGGCATCAGGTCGATGTTGCCCGATCATCAGTGGAACTATAAAACCATACGCTCTTTTGTTCAGCGGCAGCACTTCAAATCGTCCGATAACATGGTCTGCCCATTCTCGACGTTCTATGAAATGAAGCCCGTTTGCGACACATGCTATTTCATTGGTATCTTCCCGACAGAGTTTGTTGGTCATGTGGACTACATCATCGAGGCACCATATAGCGACGAGTTTGACCAGCGCATCACCAATTATGTGAACAAGTTGAAAACAGATACGACAGTTGTGCTTACAGCCATAGATCATTGCGACCATCCGAGTTTAACACTTTACAAAGTTCAGACACGAAATGAATAGACATATCATCCGGCTGATTCGCCCTCATCAATGGTTGAAGAACTCTTTTGTTTTCACGCCTTTGTTCTTCAGCCGTCATGCTACCGACTGGAGCTATGTGTGGCCCTGTATATTGGTTTTCATAGCCTTTTGCTTTGCCGCCAGTGGTGTCTATTGCTTCAATGATATCCGTGATGCCGAGGCCGACCGTCTGCATCCAGTGAAGTGTATGCGGCCAGTGGCCAGCGGTGCCGTCTGCAAAAGAGCAGCCTACATCGTAATGGGGGCGGTATGGCTATTAGCATTTGTGCTGATAGTCGTGTGGAGTTTCTTTTGTGGTAACATACAGAAGGGACTTTCCGCTACGCTGTTTTTCTACATTGTCATGAACATTTGCTATTGTGTAAAGCTGAAACAGATTGTTCTTCTTGACGTATTCGTTATTGCCTTGGGCTTCGTGCTACGCATTATTGCTGGAGGGCTTGTCTTAAGCATCCATTTGTCACATTGGATTGTTCTCACCACATTCTTGCTGGCGCTCTTTCTGGCATTGGCAAAACGGCATGACGATGTGGCCGTATTCGAGGCATCTGGTGTAAAGCCACGGAAAAGCGTAGAACAATACAATATGGCCTTTTTAGGGCCCGCCACTGCTGTTTTGGGTAGTATCACTATGATGTGTTACATCCTCTACACGCTGTCTTCAGATGTCGTAGAGCGTATAGGGAATCACTACCTCTATACAACATCGCTTTTTGTATTAGCAGGTATTTTGCGTTATATGCAACTAACTTTCGTCAGTCAGAAAAGCGGTAGTCCAACGAATGTTTTGCTGCACGACCGCTTCATTCATGCTTGTATATTAGGCTGGCTGGTGGCTTTTGTGATTATTCTCTACGTATAAACATGAGTCTGTATTTCGTAAATTTGCATCAGAAAGTTCGGAAAAGTGTAATATAGTTACATAAAACCGAACTTTTGGATGCATACAATGAGAATAGAAAGAGCTATCAATACGGCACCCTTGCCCGACAGTTTACGAACCAGTAACCTATCAGCTATTCTTGGTTTAAACATATTGTCATCTTTCGTTTGCTACCATCGAAGCCATGATGTCCTGCTGTGTATGGAGGGTTAGCGGTGAGGAGTTGTTCGGCTTCTTCCGTCAGAGCATCAAGAACATGGAACTGCGTGCTGTTATAGGCGAGCACATGCTCAACCAGTTCAAGGCACGCTATCAAGACTTTCATCGTGCCACAGCCCGCGAACGCTATGAGTTGCTGCTGCAGCGTTGCCCCGGCATTGTTGAGCATCTTGACTTACAGGACCTCGCCTCGTTCTTGCGTCCCGTTGGTAGCAAGCGGCAAAGCCGAGCGCCTTTGCATCACCCCTAACTATCTGAGCACGATTCGCAAGTCAATCACGTTCGAAGTACAAAAATAGGGCAAAACTCTTTAACTAGTTTAAGACTTTCACCCTCGGCGGCCGGTTTTCGGACCATGCCGAGGGTGAATTATGATGGTATTTTGTAACTTCGCAGTCAAAAATCAACGCCTTTTAAATATTAAATAGGTAAAAATGACTAAAAAAAGCATCCTCCGTGACCAATTTTCATGGAAAGTTCGTACCTTTGCACAAAATTTGTGCGAGAACGGGCTACACCTCGGCAAAGAGCGAGCTCTCTGCACTCGGTTTGCACCGTCCTTGTCACACGCATTTCGAAAGGGATGCAGATCTTTTTGTTGCTCAATTTCTCCGACGAACTACCACCTCGCAAGAAGAAAGAACGAGCAAATCATGTACAATGGAGTTATGCGCACAAGCGCAGACTTCGCTTTAGTACATGATGGCTGTGGTAGGCCTGTCGGAGATAAAGTTTGGGGCTGCGCTTTCTTTATGCCCATACCGATAGTGCTCCCCCCTACCAGACTTTGATGAGAGAATTATAAAGCAACCATAATACAAGAACAATTAAAAAAGAAACAAAATGAGGAGTATGAAACATTC
>CAMNPN010000021.1 GCA_946548085.1 uncultured Prevotella sp.
CTTTTTGCAGCCTGTTCATAGAGTTTAATCGCTCTATTCAAATCGCTTTTAATACCTTTGCCCTGTTCAAGAGCAACAGCATAGTTGTATATCCCCAAAGGATGTCCAGCAGCTGCGGCTTTTTGATAGTAGTGAACCGCTTTTTCATAATTAACTTCAATCCCATTGCCATAAAAATAGCTCACACCTAAGTTATTATATGTCTCAGGGGTGGTGGGCATTCCACTTTCAACAATATACTCCCAGCACTCAACAGCCTCTGCAAACATTTGGTTTCTAGCAAAATCTGTTCCAATATTGCTTATCTCTATTACATCGCCATTCAGAGCTGCCTGCATTCTGTTTTCATCATAGTAAAAACAATTATAATAGTCGGCAAGTATATCTTCTAAATTCTTTTTCATTGTATTTATTATTTCCCAGTTATGGTATCAGCATAGGGATTTTCCTCATGTTTCTTCCAATTATTGATAGCCAATTCTTTGGATGCATTAGCATAACAATACTCACAAAGATGCGGACATGTGTTATATTCACCAATATCTTTGGATGCCATACATTCACAGAATTGTCTTTGTCCGGGATCTTTCTTGTGGGTACTGATAAAGTATTTGTTATTTGGCAGCAATATTGCTCCTTGTGGAAGTTCTGGAACATCAAACAACGATGGATCAGGAACGTTCTCAACCTTCACCTTCATGAAGTCCATCAGTTCCTTATCATTCCATGCAAGTTTAGCAATCAGGTCGCCATCAACACATCGATTATGTAGAATTCCATATTTACAGATGTCTATCTTTTCACCACAAGTAGCAAGTTGATATTTCCATCCTCTTTCCTTATTCATAATAGAAAGTTTTTCTGCAAATTCTTCCATCTGTTCAACTTCCCATTCTCGATACGGAATACCGTTTGTTTCCAGATTATGCTTTACTTTCTTATACATAGCAATATCTGCATAACTGAATACAAGCTTTTCTGTGTAGTCTTTCAGTTGATCGCCAATACTCTTTACTTTAACTAACAATTTTTCAACAGAAATATCATCAGTCAATATCATTGGGTCAAACCTCCAAATTACAGCCCCCTTGCCTAATTGCTCAACAAGCATTTTAAAAGTTTCTATACGATTAGCAAGAGAAGGTACCTTTTCAAGTTTCTCTTGTTCGTAGTCATTCAAGGTGTATTGAATATAACACTTAATGTTTCGTTGCTTCAGTATGTGTAGATACGGCAACAAGGGACGAGGATTTTTTGACCAAAACACAATGAATCGTGTTTTCTTGTACGATACATATCCTTTTACACCATTAAAAGGATTGGTCCATGCGGAATAACCCACCTTCAACCGATTGAAGAACCAATCGGCATAGAAGGCCGGAATATCCGTACTTCTGCTGGCGGAGACAATCATCGGCACCTGCATCGGTACCACTTCTCCATTTTCTTTCGGTAGATTCTCTTTATTCCAAGTTGCCATATTATTATGGGACTGTTCTTAATTGAATATGCCAAATTCTGACCACAAAGGTATAATAATTATTGCAGACTATCACAAGAACGGAGCGACAATCTGCAATATTTATGATTTTTTGTGAGAAAAATGAGGGAGAGATTTGTAAAAACGAACATGATGCTCGAATACATATAATAAAGAAGGCACTCACACCTTTCTCAATCAGATGTGAATGCTCTATAAAAAGCAAATTATCTGCCATACCCATTCCTCTTTGTTGGCACATATCGAGAAGCTTTGACGGTCTTTGCTGCATGAAGCCAACAACGTAGTCGGAAGTCCTCGTTCTCCTCGTCTTTTTTGCGACCGTCCCAGCCAGTCTCGCTACTGACAGAACCACCACCTGCACAAGGTATGCTGACATAGCGACCACCCATGAGAGCAACAGCGACCTCTCGAACCAACTTTGCCGTATCAGGTTTCTCAAAGAGGGCGAGAAGATCAAGCGTTTCATGTATCTGCTGATGTCGGAGATATTTCTCTGTGTGATAATCCTCGTTCAGCTTCTCCATGTCGCGCTGATTCAACAACCGAAATTTACGTTCTCCGAGAATGCTATTCTTGGCTGCATCCATGACAGTCTTGCCAAACGAATTGAGAGCATTATGGAATTGCTCGCTGATAGTTGTGTTCTGAGCCTTCATCCAGTCGTCAATGTTCCCAAAACGAGGTGGACGCTTTGTAATTTTTGGAGGTCTCACCTTAATCTCTGGCACATCAAAGCGAACATAAGCTACATCGTAGAAGTTCACTTTGTCTTTGATGTCCTGCAATTCTGTCATCTTTTGTTCAAGTTTCTGCTGCTTGTCAGCCAGCTTTACGTCGCAATTAGAAATCTGCTTTTCCAAATCAGCTTTCTTGCGGTTGTATTCGTCAAGTGTGATCTTCCCTTCGGACAACTGACTCTGGAGTTCAGTTCGTTCAGTGGTGAGCTGAGTCTTTTGAATAGCAAGATTTCTGCACATTGTTTGAAGACCCTTTACAGCTGTCTCCGCTTGTTTCTTCTCTCGGTTGAGAGTCTCAATTTCAATAGTTGTGTGGGTTTGGAGCGCAATTATGAAGGTAAGTTCCAGCCTTGCAGGAACTTTGCCTATCAGCAGGAACTGGGTTCGGTGGCAAAGACGGCGTCTTTGCTCGCAGCCTTGGAAACAGGCGAGGTGGCTCTGACGGATACGGTCGATACTGGTAATGGCCTGTGGGCTGTTGATAATGAACGGTACATGAAGGATCATAACTGGTCCAGAGGCGGTTACGGGATGATGACCTTCGAACAAGCTTTGGAGGTGAGTTCGAACATCGGCATTAGTAAGGCGGTGATGAGGGCCTTCGGCTATGATGCGCAGGCTTTTCTGGATCAGTTGGCCAAGATGAGTTACGGTCAGCCAGACAGCATCGAGGGAATCGAGGGAATCGGCAAAACGGTCTACAGTTCGCCCAAGGACAGCGACTGGGTTAATCGGAGGATACTATGGCATGCCATCGGCTATGAACGGCTGATGGCTCCCATTCAGATGCTGACTTTCTATAATGCCATTGCCAACGACGGAAGGATGGTAAAGCCTACGCTGACGACCAAAGCCCATCCAGAGGTTATCAATCCACAAATTGCAAGTGAGAAGAATATAAAGTTGATGCAGGAAGCGCTGGACCATGTGGTCAGTAAGGGATTAGGAAGAAAAGCCGGGATGTCCTTGCTGAGAGTGGCAGGAAAGACTGCCACCTCGCAAGTGAAATCATATTATGACCATAATGATGAGTCAGTGAATGAATACCAGGTTGGCTTCTGCGGCTATTTCCCTGCTGATGCTCCAAGATACAGTATCATCGTAAGTATGAATAAGTTGGGGCTGCCAGCCAGTGGCGGTGGAATGGCGGGTGTAGTGTTCCACAACATTGTGGAGTTGATGCTTCTGCATGGAATACCGCAAGTGTCAGTCTTGGACGACAATGGCAAGGTGGTAAGCGTAAGGGAATATCTGGACCAGACAGAAAAAGAAACCAATGCGGGAACAGATTGACTAACAAAATGTCGAACTTGGTACCAGTCGGATAAACTGAGCACGAGTGCTGGGGCTGGGAGGGTTAGCAGAAGGCAACCCTACCCAGTTTGCAGATGCGCCTCGTCAGCAAAGGCGAGGAGTTCACGGTCACCACGGCTGTCGCCATAGGCAGTGAGGTGATAGGCAGAGCGGTCAGGGAAGAGGGCGAGGATGCGGCGCACTTTCTCCGGCCCATAGCAGTTGGGGGTGAGGAAGCGGCCTGTGAGCCGGCCGTCGACAACCTCTATCTGAGTGCCTAAGACGGTGACTGACGGGAAGAAGGGCTGTACCCAGTTATCAATACTCGCACTAACGATAAGAACTTCCGAGCCCTCGGCCACGGCCTGCTCTAACAGTCTGACGACATCAGTTCTCAGCAGATGACGATGAGTGCGGGCAAAGTCCTGGCAAAGGGCATCGAACGCTTCGATAGTCATTCCCTTGAAGAAATGTGCGAACACCCGCTGCTTGGCTGTCCCGTTGGGATAGAGCCTCATCTTCATCAGCACCAGCAGGGGAACAAAAAGCAGGAAGCCGTACAGGAACCTCACCGTGCCGCAGGCATGGCGGATCAGCACCAAGAAGGTGTCACGGGTAGTCAGCGTCCCGTCAAAATCAAAGGCGTAGATCTTTTTCATTGAGGACATAGTCGTTTGAGGGTTTGCTGAAGCAGCCAAGCCAAGGGCAACGTCAGAAGAGTGGTCAGCAGCATCGTGGGCCAATAGCCCAGATGATAGGGTATCAGATACTGCATCACAAAATGGTTATGAATCAGATAAATCTCCAGGCTCAGGCTTCCAAGGAAGATGAACACACGATGACACCACCCCGGCATACAGCGGAACAGGTCGGTGAGCAACAGAATGAGGGTGACAGTGAGTGGAATGTAAACCATCCGTTCTGCAAAGAGCGGAAAACGCCCATGCCTCATTTGCTCCAGCCAGATACAGGCGGCAGCCGTCATCAGGAAGGTAATCATTACTAGCCAGCGGCTCGCGGGCTCCATCCGGAGACCTCTCTTGACAAGTTCGCCACAGTTGATGCCTATGAAAAAGACAGGTACGCGACTCCAGAAGATCTCAATATGGCCTACGGCCTGGTGCACGGGTGTCACCCATTGCACCATGACACACCAGCAAACCATCAGCACAGGCAACCAACGATATGAGGGATGGCGCTGGATAAGTCTCATATAAAGCGGTGCCCAAAGGTAGAGCATCATGATGGCAGGGATATACCAGAAGGAGAGTTCATCATGGAGCCAGAATCCCCAGTTGATGGTGATGTCGAGCACAAGGTCGAGATAGTCGCCCGTCTCGAAGTCAAAGTGCTGGAGATAGTAGATCGACGAGATAACGAGCCACGTAGGGAAGATGCGCAGCAGGCGGCGTTTGTAGAAGTTGCTGAACGATGGCTGTTTCAGCCAGGAATACCACAGTCCTATGCCGCTAAGGAAGAGAAACATATCCACCCCGATATTGCCACAGCGACGTAGTCCGAAGAACATATCGGAACGTGGCAATGGGATATGGAACAGGATGATGAACAAGATGGCTGCCCCCATCAGTTCGCCGCGGTAACGGCTCACATCTGCCCATTCTATCTCGCGTATCTTCATCGTTTCGGGGAGGGAATACGGTCAATGATCTGTTTCACGGCCCAGGAGAGTCCGATGGCAACGACGAAATAGAGCATCAGGCCATCGTAGGCATCGCGCTGCCAGGCCACGGTGATGAAGAGTTTACGGGCGATAGGATGGGCCACGAACATGGCGGCAGAGAAGGTGCCAAACCATACGAACACCTTCAGCACAACCTTTGGCAGCACCTTCACGAGTGCGATGGTTCCGATGATGATCACCACAGGTATCCACAACCAGGCGTGGAAGGAGAAAGACATGGCGACCGTCAGGACGATGGCGAGGAGCAGTCCGAGGAGTGTGGAGTGAGGAGTTCTCTCGAGGAGTGAGGAGTGTGGAGTGTGGAGTGAGATATGTTCTGCGGTAGCCTCTACGGCAGAATCCGCGCTTGAAGTATTCTCACTCCACACTCCACACTCCTCACTCCTCGAAAAAACTCTTGCGACGATTATTCCGACCCCAAAGGGCAGCATGCCGCCGATGAAGTTATAGCGCAGGCGATTGAGCATCTCACCGTCGGGCTCACAGAACACCTGCAACAGCCAGCAGAGGGCTATCAGCAGCACCACATAAAGGCTACGACGGCGATAGAGCAACAACCGATAGACGACGTAAAGTTCCATCATCAGTCCGAAGAACCAATAGATGCCGGGCCAGATGATCTTGTCGGGCTCAGGCAACACGTTGATGTACATCAGCAACTGGGCGATGACATGATCCCAATGGAAAGGGAATCGGCCCGGGGTGACGGCATCGACCATCAGGAACAGCGTGAAACCCACGATGAGCATACGCAGCAACTTAAGATAGTGGTATAGGATAAAGTCCCACGCCGACCTCACAGCAGACCGCTGCCCGACAGTTGGAACTGGAGAGGACTCGTACTTCATCACCAGCCCGTAGCCGCTGAGGAAGAGGAATACGGGCACCCCATAGTGGCCAAAGAATGAGAGCAGGTGCATGGGCAGGAACTCATCGGGACTGGTCATCACAGCCCATAGCTGGTCACAATGCCTTTCCAGGAACTGGTACTCATTCTCCTTCACAATGCCCTTGACATAATGGCAGTAGTTATGCAGCATGATGGCAAGGATGGCGATACCCCGCATCGCCGTACACTCCGTCTGTGATAAGAATCTACTCTTCATAACTTATAATAAGTGATCAGCGATGGCCGATAATCAACCTGTTGTAGTCGGCGACACCCTTCAGAAGACGCGGGCGGTTCATGTCGTAGTCTGGGCTGATGACATTCAGTTCCGAACGGTAAAGCGGTGTGGATATTCCGCCAAGGTAGAGCAGCAGATGGGGCAGGGCATCCGTCATCAGCGGACGGTCTTTGGCAGCCTGAATGGCAAGCCACCCGTATGGATGGTTCTCGATGTATCGCGGCGATCCCCAGATCCAGAACGGTATCTCCATCTCGTTATGCGCCAGCCGATAGTCTACCTCCGTATTATGCAGACGCCCTGACACGTAGGGCTCACTATCGAAGATCTCTTCGCCGTGATCAGGCATATAGATGACCAGCGCATCACGGTCGGCAAAACGGTCGGTGATGGCCTTGACGACAGAGTCGTTATAAAGTAGCGAGTTGTCGTAATGAGCCAGGGTCTGCCGCTGTTTTGGTGTCAGTTCCGGACGGTCGTATTGCTGGGGGGTGAACCGTCTGAACGTCTTCTGTGGATAACGGGCCTGGTAGTCGACATGAGATCCCATGAGATGGAGGATGGTGAGACGACCGCTTTCCGCTTTCCACTTTCCGCTTCCCGCTTTCCTCGAAACTTCCTCCACTAAATCCCCATCATAACGATATAACTCCGTGTTGCGCTCATCGAAGAGACGGCTACTGAGAGCAGAGTCATTCAGGAAGAAACCGCCGCTGAAATCATAGACGGCCTCCTTGGCCTTGGGCAGGAACTGGTTGGTGATGAATGTCACGTGGTAGCCCGCTTTCCGGAACACCTCCGGAAAGAGCGGCTTATCGCACCACGCCCCACTGTCGCCGACAGCATAGAGCGAGAACACATGCTTGAAGACAAAACTCGTGAGGTTCCAAGAGGCAACGACATTTGAGAACGGCACGAGCGATCCCTCTGCAGCCATCGCCACCTGACGCGGTGTCGTAGGCTTATCATAGCCATAGAGTTGCGAGTGGTGCTTGTTGTAACTCTCGCCGATGACGAGCACGATATCCGGCACACGGAAACTGCAACTGTCTATCTGTATCGTTTGGCTGGCCACCTTCAACTGCTCCAGTTGATGGTCGGCCAAGCCGTTGGCATAAAGGCCAAAGGCGAGACGGTAGACGGGCAGGTAGAGGCTGGCCTTGTCCTTGCGGTTCAGTTCGTGTTCCACTTCACCGACCGTATGACAAGAGAAAAGACGCCTGATGGCTGCTTTATTGTCCCATGTCTGACTGATGCTCGTATACAGGCACCACGCCACCACGCCACCTAACACAGCCCTGATGCCTATCACAAAACCGTTATTGACCTTGGGCAGGATCATGCGCTGGCGGACCTTATTCAGACACCAGCGGATTATGGTCCAAAGGATATGGATCAATATCAGCAGCAGAATCCATCCCACACTGGTTGTGATGATGTCCCAACTGAGGTAGCCAGCAAAGAACTCGCGTGCCTCTTGACTGCTGGTCTCTGCGACAAGTGAAAGCATCGTAGGCGTCAGCGTCGACTCGAACCGTACATAACAGAACATGTCGATGAGAGCCACCCCATATAAAAAGATGTATAGCAGAGCCCTGAATAGCGTGAAGAGTGAAGCGTGAATAGTGAAAAATCTGCTGCCGCCAGAAGAATCATGAGGACGGATGAGCGTCAGGACGACACAGAGGAGATAGATATCGAGAAAGAGTTCTGGCAGGGTGAGCGCATAAGGCTGTGCTCCCCGCTCCCGCAGGTAATAGGGCATGAGTTCGAACTGGGTACACAGCCAGCCCAAGACGAACATGAACACGAAAAAAGCACCATTCTTGGCGATAGGACTCCAAAGACGCCCTATCCACACAAAGGGATTGATATGTCGCTTACCTCTCACCTCTCTTCGGAATAAAGTCTGTTCTCCTTAATATAATCGGCCACCACCTTCGGCACCAGCCTGCTGATGCCCCTACCCTCGCGGATTCTGCGGCGGATGTCCGTGCTCGAGATATCTATATAGCCAGGATCGCCCGGAGTACGGGTGTAGACCACGATTTTGTAGTTGGCCTTGATGTCTTCAGCGTGATACCAGCGGTCGAAGAGTTGCCAGTTGTCTCCGCCAATCATCAGCACGAACTCGCGGTCAGGATAGTCGCGCCTGAGGCCCTCCAGGGTGTTCCAGGTATACGACGGCCTCGGCAGATGCATCTCGTAGTCGCTGACGACGATGCCCTCCACCTGCTCCACTGCCAGACGAGCCATCCTGAGCCGATGCTCATCGTCGAGGAGGTCGGCTGACTGCTTCAGGGGGTTCTGAGGCGAAACCATCAGCCACACCTCGTCGAGTCCCGCCTGCTCCTTCAGTTGCAGGGCCAGCGAAATATGTCCATTGTGGATGGGATTGAAAGATCCGCCGAAGAGTCCTGTCTTTATCATTTGCTTTTTACCTCCCCAGATCTGTCATCGTTACTCATTTCCCAGGAAATCCTGTATCACGGCCAGGGCATCGGCCTCGGCATATTCCAAGACATCATTGATCACCACCTTGTCGAACTTCTCGGCAAAGGTCAGTTCGAACTCCGCTCTGGCAATGCGCTGGTCGATGACCTCGGGGGCATCCGTACCACGGCCTTCGAGCCTACGACGGAGTTCATTGACAGACGGCGGCTGGATGAACAGGCTCAGAGCCTCATCGCCATAGAACTGCTTGATATTCACGCCACCCTTCACGTCAACGTCGAACACTACATTCTGTCCTGCCTCCAGTTGTCGCTCCACCTGTAACTTCAGTGTGCCATAGAAACGACCCTCATAGACCTCCTCATACTCCAGGAACTCGCCGTTGTCTATCCGCTGGCGGAACTCCTCGGGCGTAAGGAAGAAATACTCTACACCATTCTTTTCCGTACCTCGCGGGGCTCTGGAGGTGCAGGAGATGGAGAACGCAAGGTTCAGTTCCGGGTGCTCCTTCATCAGCCACGAGATGATGGTTGACTTCCCTGTACCACTTGGAGCACTTATAATAATCAATTTTCCTCTCATTTTCTTGTTTATAGTTTAATGTTTATAGTTTATAGATGATTGCTTCTATAGTCTACACGGATTATTCTTGGCTTACCAGATAATCATCTATAAACTATCAACTATCAGCTATAAACTCCTCACCGCCCTTAAAGGGCATTAAGCACTTGCTCTTTAATCTGTTCCAGTTCGTCCTTCATCTTGACGACGATATTCTGCATCTCAGCCTGATTCGACTTCGAGCCGGTGGTGTTGATCTCACGTCCCATCTCCTGAGCGATGAAGCCCAGTTTCTTGCCTTGTCCGGCGGGCTCGGCCATCGTGTCGCGGAAATACTTCAGATGGTTCGTCAGGCGTTGCTTCTCCTCGCTGATGTCGAGTTTCTCGATATAATAGATCAACTCCTGTTCCAAGCGGTTCCTGTCATAGTCCACGCCAGGTATCTGCTGCAGTCCCTCTATGATGCGCGACTTGATCTTCTCCACGCGACTTGTCTCATAAGGTTCAATCGATGCCAGCAGACTGGCGATATTGTCGATCTTCTCCGTAAACTTCTTCTGAAGGGCTGCACCCTCCTGGATGCGGAAGTCCACCAGATTCTTCAGCGCTTCTACCACAGCACTTCTCACCACTTTCCATTCGTTCTCGTCGAGTTCCTCCATTTCCGTCTTCGTCAGCACGTCGGGCATCCGCAACAAGGTGTAGAACCAGTCCTCTGGCACAGGGATACCGGTCTTCGCGGAGATCTCCTTAATCTGCTGGTAGTAGTTCTCCACAAGTGCCGCATTGATGGGTGTCGGGTCTGCCACCGTATCCTTCTCAACCCAGACACTCATGTCCACCTTTCCACGGATAAGAGCCTCTGCCACCATCTGGCGCATCTCCATCTCCTTCTCACGATAGAGGGGTGCAATACGGGTGTTGAGGTCAAGTTGCTTCGAGTTGAGAGACTTCACTTCTACGTGGATTTTCTTTTCTTTGTAGGCTACGACAGCCTTGCCGTAGCCCGTCATTGATTGTATCATGTGTATCTATCTTTATAATTATCTGCCGCAAAGGTACAAAAATAAAAGCAAATTGTTGCTGAATTAAGAGAAAAATCGTAACTTTGCAAACAAAAAGCATATGAACTTCGCCCTTAGCTTAAACGACAAATACGTCATGCCGTGTCTGGCATTAGCAACTTCCATCTTCGAAAACAACAAAACCAGCGATTGTCATATATACCTGCTTACCGACGGACTGAAAGAGGAAAATGTCAGCAAGTTCGACCGTCTGGCCAGTATCTACAATCAGCAGATTACCATCAAAAAGGTTCCAAAAGAACTGTATGACAACCTGCCTTTCATCAAGCGCTATACGTTTGCCGCCTATAATCGCTTTATGATAGCCGACCTGATAGATGGCGACAAGGTGTTGTACCTTGATGGTGACATCATCGTTAGGCACGACCTCTCCAACCTCTGGAACACCCCTCTTGACGGCTATGCCGGTGGCGTGGTGGAGGACCAACGGGGCGATAATATCTTCGTACATAACCTCAATAAGATTGCTACTCCTTATTTCAATTCCGGTGTGTTGCTCATAAACCTCAACTACTGGCGGCAAAATAATATTGGCCAGAAAATGGCCAACTACCTGAAAAAAAATGCTGACACTTGTCTTTATCCTGATCAAGATGCTGCCAATAAAATATTGAGTGACAAAGTGCTTTTTCTTGACTATAAGTACAATTTCCAGGAAGACTGGTTCCAGCCTACCAACGAATGGCAGATTCATTTCAGTAAATGGGACCGGATCCTCGCCGCTCGCAAAGACCCTGCCATCGTACACTACTGTCGCGGACTGAAACCCTGGTTCAAGGAATGCAAACATCCCCTAAAGTCAGAGTTCATACACTATGCAACCATGTACGACTTCATTGGCTACAAAGAGGGGACGTATTTCCCTTTGTCGTACAAGATTGTGTCGTACCTGCTCTACCGTCTTCGTCAGATTGAGGCCAGCTTCGGCAAATAATATCGGATATAATAAAAATAGAACAATGAAAAGAATTCTTCTGATGACCGTCGTCACCCTGGCGACGACAGCAATGGCGCAGAAAGCTCCTGCATTTGAGACTTCAGCCAAAGATGAGATTGCTGCTAACCGCTACTTAGCTGGGAGTAACTATCTGGACTACGACCGTCAGCTGACAGACAAAGCGCTGACGCCAGCACCCAAAGGCTATGAACCTTTCTATATGAGCCACTATGGCCGTCATGGTTCGCGCTGGCTGATCTGGGAAGGCGACTACCGATTGCCTATGACCACGCTGAAGAGTGCCCGTGAGGCAGGGAAACTGACACCACTGGGCGAAGAGACACTCCAGAAACTGGAGGCCTTCCACCCCACAACAGAAAAGCGTCTGGGTGACCTAACAACGGTCGGCGAACGTCAGCATCACGGCATCGGAAAGCGTATGGCCCAACACTTCCCTGAGATCTTCAAGTCCCCTGGTGTGAAGATAGATGCCCGCAGCACCGTCGTCATCCGTTGCATCCTCTCGATGATTGCCGAGTGTGAGGAGTTGGCTGCTGCCAATCCCACGGCCCAGATCCACAACGACGTGAGCGAGAGCTTGCAGTACTATCTGAACCAGCCCTGGGAGGGAGTCGTGAAGGAACAGGGAAGATCGACGGGCGACAAGGAGTATGCCGAGGCCCAGCAGAAGTACACCCATCCCGAACGTCTGATGAAAGCTCTCTTCAACGACCAACAGTGGGTGTATAGGAATGTGATGGCTGGCGACCTGATGCGCCGCCTGTTTGAGGTGGCTGTGAACATGCAGAGTCACGATACGGACATCGAACTGCTGTCGCTCTTCACAGACGATGAGGTGTACGACCAATGGCGCATCCGTAATGTGGGCTGGTACCTTGACTACGGCAGCTGGCCTGGAGCAGACTGCAAGATGCCGTTCAGTCAGCTGAACCTGCTGAAGAACATCATTGAGACGGCCGACACCGTCACCCAGACACAGGCCACCTTACGCTTTGGCCACGAGGTGTGCGTGATGCCGCTTGCCTGCTTGCTGGAACTTGACAACTGTGGCATGGCTATCGAGAATCTCGACGAGCTCGACACCTACTGGCGCAACTACCGCATCTTCCCCATGGGCTGCAACGTGCAGCTGATATTCTACCGTCCGAAAGTCAAGAAAGGAAAGGCTGCGAATGCCTCCACACCCACAACGGGTAGCGACATCCTCGTAAAGGCCCTGCTGAACGAGCGCGAAGCTTACTTGCCCATAGACACCAACAACTGGCCCTACTATAAGTGGCAGGACCTGCGCAAGTATTATCTTGACAAGATTGCGGCCTTCGAAGAAGGATTATAGTCAGTTCACCTTCGCCGACATCGGACTGCGAATACCCTTATACGACTTGAGATACGCCTTGGCACTTCCGAATGAAAGGAACATGTCGAGGCGTACTGGTATATGATTTTGGTCGTCGGTAATCCAAAAACGTATCAGCTCCTTACTCTTACCATTTTCGCGCTCATAGAAAGAGAACACGATACAACGGTACTTCTCCTTCGTATCGCTCATCTTATAGTTCTCCGTACCGCGGTACACGAGCCACGAGTTGTTCAAGCGGTTGGCATCGCTGACAGGCATGGGGATGACATCATTCTTCTTCATCTTCGAGGCATCAAAGTTACGGGCACGAAGGAATATCGACATCATGTCGTAGATGCACGACTTATAGGTGGTGGTATTCCACAGATGCTCGCCGCTGGAAGTGATGCGGTGCTTTTTCAGCTGACAGTTGCCGTGGGGATAGCTATACCATATCTCGTCGACATAGTAGCGGTCGCCTTCCATGGCTCCCTTGCGGAAGTAGATGGGTGCGAGACTTGTATCACAGTAGGAGAGCAGCGTGTCTCGCATGATAAAGAACTTGTCGAGTTTGGAATTGCCTCTGGTGATGAGGTACGACATCCAGGCATCCTTGCCCTCAAACTTCGTCATTTTGGTGTCCATCTCGGCAGTACCCACCTTCATCCAAATGAACTTCCAATTGAAATAGAGGTCGTAGTTGAGTTCCTCGCCCGACTTAAAGGCTGTATTCTCTATCCCACACTGGGCATAACAGTGGTTAGAGGTAAAAGGTAAGAGGTAAGAGGATACCAATAATAAAGTCAGCAATAGGGTTCTTGTCTTCATCATTTTAATTTGTCTACTTTAACTATTTTATCGCTGTTATACTCGATTCCGAGTTTCTTGGCTCGATCGGCATTACGGTTCTTCAGTTTCTTCTCGGCATCGGGCTTCTGCTTCGTGATGGCAAGAGGTTTCTGCTTGAATCGCGGGGTACCCGTGAGGTTCCAGGCCTGTTTGATGTCCCACTTCTCCTTGCACTCTATCTCACGGTTATAGAAGAACACATCCTCTGGCTGCAGGTCTGCGTCGTAGTTGCCTGTATCCCACCTGCCATTGTTATTGACATCGAGGTAGGCGCTGACGTAGTACTTGTTGGGGAGGATATGCTCGAAGTGGGCCACATTCTTGGCGGCCACGACTTCTTTTGTGACAGCGCCAGAACTATTCAGCAACTGCACCCGCAGCGGCACCGTGTCTGTCACCCCACTGAGGTTCAGTGTCAGCGTGCCAAGCTCGTCGAGACTCTTCACCTTGATGCCTTGCTTGTATTTGTCCGACACCTGTCCGTAGATATTCTCAAAGGCGGCAGAGTCGATCTCGAGACTGTACTCGGTGGCTGGTCGCCAGTCGGCCGTAATCTCGAACTGTCGGATGGTGCCTGGCACGGGCTTAAAGACGTATGCCGCCTCGTACCAGAGGCTGTCGATCTGCGAATAGAGATGGATGGCCGCCGTATCGTGGCGCACCAGCGGATTAGGCATCTCGACGATGATCTTCGCGTCTGGTACCATCGCCGACGGTATCCTGATGTCGGGCTTCAGCGGCTGCACTGGGTAGATGGAGTCGTAGGGCTGGTCGCGCTTCTTTTTCTTCTCCTGCTCCTTCTGCCACTTCTCTATCTCCTTGGCCTTGTCCTTCATCCGCTTCTCGTAGGGCGTCTTGGCCAACACGTCGAGGGTGTCCGTCTGACTGACGAGGTTGCCCAGCGTGTCAGTCATCATATAGCTTACCTCCATGCGGAGGGTGTCTTGGTTGACGAGCATCGTGTCGCGCAGCCAGTAGTGGATGGTGTCCTGCCTCTCATTAGTCTCAATGACGAAGGCACTGTCGGCCTCGAAGTTCAGACCTCTGATGACGGGCAGGTCCTGATGGCCATAAGTGAAGTACATCGAGAACCTCTCCGCATCCTTACGTTCCGTCTTCAGCAGATAGCGGTCTGTCTGTACGTGAGTGAATGCCAGCAGGGTGATGTCGTCAGGCAGGAAGTGGGTATAGGGCACGGGGCGCAGGGCATCGATATGGAGCGAGTCGCGCCAGATGGTGTCGATACGGGTATCAGGCTTCGAAGTGGGACTGAACGTCGCATGGTCGAAGGCCAGCATCTCGCTGCGCTGGCTGAAGCGGAAGTCGTTGTCCATATCCTGCAGGGCATAGGCGCGATAAGTGCCTGGGGCCACACCTTTCACCACGAAGTGCCCGCGGCTGTCAGTACGCGACACGCGCAGCATCGGCTTCGTCTTGAAGGCCGAGTCGGCATGGTCGTCATAGAGTCCCACCATAATACCCTTGACTGGTTCGAGATTCGAGGCGTCGAGCACATAGCCCGACACTTGGAACGTGTCGATATGCTCGCCCGTGGAGAAGGTGAAGGCATACGACCCCATGGGGTTGCCCTCGTTATTGTCGCTGATGGCATCGCTGAAGTCGATGCTATACGTGGTGTTCTCCTTCAGCGAGTCCTGCAGCTCCACGACGACCTTCTTGCCTGAGGCCTTTATCTCTGCCATCTCCATCTGCGGGGGCGAGATGACTACCTTGCTCGACGCATCGTCGAGCTTGATGAACTCGTCGAAGTAGATGGTAATCTTCTTGCTTGTCACGTTCACCGACTGGTCATCGGGCGTGCTTCCTACCACCTTTGGCGGATCGTCGTCGTACCATCCGCCGTCAGGGCTGCCCATCTTGGCACAGGCTATAAAGAATAAAAAGGTAAAAAGGTAAAAAGGTATAAAGAGACTTTTACCCTTTGCTTTTAGCCGAATATCGCTGAACCTTTCCTTCATTTCCTACTGTCTACTGACTACTTTTGCAATGCCAACAGCTGCTCGATAGTGTCGCGCGAGTTGCTCAGACGGGGCACCTTGTGCTGTCCGCCCAGCTTGCCGCGCATCTTCAGCCAGTCGTTGAACAGATTCTGGCGAGCCACGATGATCTCCAGCGGCTGCAGCGTGATGTCCTTATAGCGCTTCGCCTCGTAGTCGCTGTTAATCTCCTGCAGGCGGCTGTCGAGCAAGGCGGCAAACTGCCTCAGGTCTTGCGGAGGCTTTGCAAACTCGATGAGCCACTGGTGGCGGCACTTCGCGTTGGCATCCATGAACACGGGGGCTGCCGTGTATTCCGAGATCTCGGCTCCCGTCTGCTCACAGGCATAGGCAAGCCCCTTCTCGGCATTGTCTACGATCAGCTCCTCGCCGAAGGCATTGATGAAGTGCTTCGTGCGGCCAGAGATGATAAACTTATAGGGATTCGTGGATGTGAACTTCACGGTGTCGCCGATCTCGTATCGCCAGAGGCCGCACGAGGTCGAGATCACCATCGCGTAGTTCTTGCCCGTCTCCACCGCCCAGAGGGGGATGGGTTGTGGAGTGTGGAGTGTGGATGTGCTCACTCCGCTCTCCTCACTCTTCGAATCCAAAGGGATAAACTCATAGAACACCCCATAGTCGAGCATCAGCAGCATCGACTTGTCCGCGGGGTCGTCCTGAATGCCAAAGAATCCCTCGCTGGCATTGTACGTCTCCATATAGTGCATATTAGGCGACGTTATCAGTTGTTCATATTGCTTGCGATAAGGCGTAAAGGCCACACCACCATGGAAGAACACCTCGATATTGGGCCACACCTCCTCCAGATGCTTTTTGCCCGTCATCTCCATCATACAGGTCAGCACGGAGAGCATCCAAGAAGGCACACCTGATATGTTCGTCACGTTCTTGTTCATGGCTTCCTGGGCAATGCGCTCACGCTTCACCTCGAAGTCGGAGAGCAAGGCCGTCTGCTTCTTCGGCACACGGACGAGGTTCACCAACGGGTTGATATTCTCAATGAGGATGGCACTCAGGTCACCCACTAACGAATCCTTCAGATTATAGTTCGAGGCATGGCTACCGCCAAGGATCAGTCCCTTACCGTCGAACATTCTCGAGCGTGGGTTGTTTCTCAGGTAGATGGCCACTGAGTCGCGCCCTCCGGCATAGTGGATCTTATGCAATCCCTCCTGACTGACGGGGATGAACTTTGACTTATCATTCGTGGTGCCTGAGGACTTTGCATACCATTTCACACGACCAGGCCACAGCACATCGGCTTCACCCTGTCGCATACGGTCGATTTCACCCTTCAGCTCCTCATAAGTGTTCACAGGCACATGGCTGATGAAATCGTCATAGCCCTTGGTGATTTCAAAGGCATGCTTACGACCGTATTCAGTATCCTTAGCCGTCTGCACCAGGTGTGTGAGCACAGCCCTTTGCAGCGCTTCGCCACCATTCTGGTGCTTCTCCAACTCCCGCTGGCGCGATACAAATACCTTTCCTACTATTTGAGTCAGACTCATCTTACTTGCGCAATAATTATATTATTGGCTGCAAAGGTAGTGCAAATCGAGCGAAACGCAAAATAAATTACGATTTATTATCATTTCCAGGATGTTGCAGCCCTTTGGGACTTGAGGTTTGGAGGGACAAAAACAATGGTTTCCTCCGTTATTTTTGCCTGTTTCCTGACACTAAAACTTAAATCCTCGCCGTGGAACGTTTGTTCTACGTTGAAGAACAATAATACCACGCCGAGGATTGTCTGTTCGTCGGCAAAGTTAAGAACAATTCATCGCAAGATCATTCCTTTCCCATGATAATATCCGAAAGCTTGACATGATCAGCAACATTTACCGTTCCATTGCCATCCACATCACCCTTGACGGTGGCTTGACCATTGCCTGTGATGGTGAACTCCCCCTTAACCACATCTGAATTCATATAGCCGAGTTTGGTAGCATACACCGTTACCTTATATTTCTGAGAAATGGTTATCTCGGAGTCAAAATACATCTTGGCGTTATCTTCTGATATTACTGAAACGTAATTAACATCAGGAGTGTCACATGTAAACGTCAGTTTGCTGTTGGAATAAATGATTTGAGGCGTAGCGCATTTGGAGATCTCCAGAGTCTCAAGGGATGTCACACCCTTTAATCCGCTCCAAGGCTCAGCTGCTGTGTACAACGCAATGGATTCCGTCGGCACATGAAGGGTTATATTCTTAGGATTTGTCTCATCAAAAATATTAATGTATGTATTGGGGACTTCCTCGGCATAACAAAACACATCCTGAAGTTTCTTACAATATGCGAATGCTCCAGAGTTAATGCTCTCTATACCAGAACCTATTGTTACAGAGGCCAATTCATCGCATCTGGAAAAAGCATCAACACCAATAGTTGTTACGCCGTCGGGGATAGTAATAGAAGCTAATTTTACACACCACTGAAATGCAATATCTTGAATGGTATTGACACTATTGGGAATAGTGACAGAGGTTAGAGCACCGCATTGGGAAAAGGCGCCTACAGGAATGGTTGTTACATTGTCGGAGATAATGACGGAGGTCAGATTTGAACAACTATTGAAGACTCTCTTGCCCATAATAGTCCAGTTTGCGGGAATGGTGATGGAGGAAAATGGGCAATTAGCGAAAGCGAAATCACCAATGATTGTGACGGTGCTGGGAACGAAATCCAAGGAAGTGAAGCCACAACCAGTAAAAGCAGCATTGCCGATTTTCTGCACACTGCTCGGAATGTTCACGCTAGTTAATTTTGGACAATTATAGAAAAGTGATGTACCTATTTCTGTCATTTGATTTGAAAGAGTCACCGAGGCCAGTTCGCCACAGTCCGAGAAAGCACCTTCACCAACGGTGGTCACGCTGTTGGGGATGGTTACAGACTCCAGACTGCCACAATATTGAAAAACTCCAGAACCAATGGTTGTTATACCATTAGGGATGTTGATGGAGGCTACCCTACTACACCTCCTGAACAAACGAGTAGGTAAAGAAGTCCATTTGCTGGGAATGTCTAAAGTTACGAATCCTTCACAACCTTCGAAAGCTGCTTCGCCTACTGTGGTCACACTGCCTGGTAGGAAGTCGAGGGATGGTAGGGATCTGCAGTCGTAAAATGCCTCGTTGCCGATTTTGGTAATACCATCAGGGAGGCTTACAGAAGAAAGTTTAAAACATCCATAGAAAAGTTCTTTGCTGATTTCTGTCACACCTAAGGGGATGGTCACGGAAATCATTTCTTTACAGCCTTTGAAGGCGCCTTCACCGATAGAGGTCACACCAACAGGAATGTTCATCGAAGCCAAGGAAATACAGTCCCAAAAGGCACCATTGCCGATTTTTTTAACGCTACTAGGGATGGTTATGGATTTCACATTAACACAATGGAAGAACGCATTCTCTCCGATGGAGGTCACAGTGTAATTAATCTCTCCATAGGGAACAATACCGGGAATAGTGATTTCATCACTAGGATTACCAGATGGACCCTTAAGTTCGGCTGTCATCGACTCGGTATCAAGAATAAAATTGAAACCATTTATTTCTACGGGATCTGCACCTGCCATCAATGGTAGGAGCATAGAAAGGAATGATAATAATAGCTTTTTCATAATCGTTATATTTTAATGTTTTGTTAGTCTTCTTCTTTGGGGAGTTCGTGCTTGGTGTACTTTCCCTTAAGTTTTGTGAGACCCTTGATGCCATCGGGATTGTAGATGATGAAGCGGCCATCAGCCACTTGGACCCAGAGATTACCTGCCTTGTCATAATAAAGGCGCTCGACGTCGGAGATAACAAACTTCCTGGTGAGACCAAAGGAGGATGTTAACGTAATGTCCGTATCAATGGACTGTGAAATCTTGGGCTCGCCCGTCATATCCTTGTTGTCCCACTCATAGAACTTCTTCTGATAGTTGTCTGTTACAGCAAACACACGCTGACCACTAAAAGCAACCTGTGTGAACTTCTTGTTCTCGCCTGGCAGACAATAGACCTCCTTGAAATCCAGGTCTGGCTGGACGGGCGACTTGAAGACCTGCTCTCCCTTGGCAATATACACCATATTCTCAGGAATGTCATACCACATGGAACAAACATCACCATATGCTCCATTGTCGACACCCTTGAAATCAAAGTATTTCCTGTCTACGTTGTTCTTAGGACTGGTATAGTCGAGGGTGGGATTGCCCTTTATTTGCGTAAACAGACCTTTATAATCACAATCTATCACCATACCATCGTCCGTCAGAACGGGAAACGAACTTCCTGACGATCCATAGCGCACCACACGCCCCTCTTCTTTGTCATAGACGATAGGATTGTCACCAAAGAGCATGATATAACGGCCGTTAGGCGAACCGATAATATTATAGCCACGATTGCCAAAGATAAGAAAGCCTTTGTACTGTTCACTCTGGGGAACGACAATCTCTGAAGTGTTGACGTCGGTACCGTTGAACTGGGCGATACCTTTGTTCTCCAACCGCATATAGACATTCTTACCATCGCTACCTGCACAACATATTTCAGTACGGGCTCGTTTCTTTGGGGGAACTACGATCTTCACCTCGCCAGTCTGTTTGTTGACGGCCCGAAGGACGTTCGGCGAATTGCCATTGCCAAGGAAATAAATGTTCTCCTCGTCCTCAAACGGATTATTATGGTTAATCCATTCATCAAACTCAAGGACTGCGAAGTTGTTATTCACTTTGGCTGCGGGCTTCTTGGCTGCCGTAGCAGACTTCTTGGCAGCAGGACGGCGATTAACCTGTGCCTGCATCAGCATCGATACAGTCAGCATCAATGTCAACAATAAATAGGTCTTTTTCATTTGGGTCAGTATTTAAACGATTGGCTTTATTAGTATAATAACGGGGCAAAGATAAGAAATCTTTTTGAAATAAACAAGAAAACGATTAGAAAACTTACGCAACGAACAAAAACGAGTTTCCGTTATGAGTCTGGACACATAAAAAAGATTTTCGGGCTTTTATCTGCCACACTACCACCTGCCTTCTGAAAGTCCTATATATAAAGGATATCCGGTGTGGTGGCAGATGGTTGGCAGGTGGCAGATAAAGCGAAGCCGTCAATAGATTTGGGAGAGCCACTATTACCTATGGGAGTTTACATCGTTTTCCCTTAGGGAATACATTCTTTTCCCTGAGAGAAAACTATCTTTTCTCTGAGGGAAAAAGGTGTTTTCTCTCAGAGAAAAGAGTGGAAACGATGGTCGTTTTCTGAGTAAAGAGCTGGCTTAATGTAGCGACTGAGGGTTTCTCGACACTTGTTGTCAACCTTCGGCTTCGGCGAAGGCAGCAGCCTCGGCCTCGGCGATGATATCCTCGCGGGTTTTCTCCTTTGGCTTGACGGAGAGGTCGGAGAGATCGAATTCGTCGTCTTGAGGGTTGGGGAGCGGGGAGCGGGGAGCGGGATTACCTTGGAGGGAAGAATCAGCAGCAGGAGTGTCCTCACTCCTCACTCCGCTCTCCTCACTCCTCGAAACCATGAAATCCTGCTCCTGCTCGGTGTCAGGCACAGCCATTGCGGGCTCCTCCTCCATCTTCGTGCGGGCAGTCTTGGCGGCGAAGATCTGGTCGATGAACTGTGGCTCGCGCTTCAGGCGCTGCAGCGTCTCCTTAGAGGCCATCTGCTGGGCCTCTTTCTTCGAATAGCCTGAGCCTTTCTCGCTCTCGACTCCCTCCAAGATCACCTGAAAGCTGAAGACGGGGCTGCCGTTCTCGTCGCTCTTCTGCTTGAGCATGCGGTATTCAAGGCGCACACGGTTCTTCTGCGACCACTCCAGGAGCTTCGACTTGAAGTTCACCTCCTTGAAGGCTACCTTGTCGATATTGATATACTTGCCCAGTATCTGGCGCTCGAAGAACTGCAGGCAGGCCTCGTAGCCGCGGTCGAGATAGATGGCTCCCACGAGGGCCTCGAAGGCGTTGCCCTCGACATAGCTGTTGTGCGACGTGCTGTGGCTGGCTGAGAGCAGCAGCGAGCCCAGCCCCATCTCGTTGGCCAGCTTGCCCAGCGTCTCGCGGCTCACGAGCTTTGAACGGGTATTGGTGAGGAACCCTTCACGCTTCCCTTCATAATAGCGATAGACGATATAACCCACCGCAGCATCGAGTATGGCATCACCCAAGAACTCCAGCCGCTCGTTGTTCAGCGGCTTGCCCTTGTCGTTGCGCTTGCGGATGCTCTTGTGCATCAGCGCCTGCTTGTAATACTCGATGTTGCGGGGATAGAAACCCAGTATCTTATAAAGAGAAGAAAAAAGCTCCTTCTCCTTGCGGAAAGGGAGCTTGATGCGGTCGATAATATCGTTAAGCTTCATACTTACGGAATACGACACAGGCGTTGTGGCCTCCGAAGCCGAACGTGTTGCTCAGCGCGGCGCGCACCTCGCGCTTCTGTGCCTTGTTGAAGGTGAAGTTCAGATCGTAGTCGATATCGGGATCCTTGTCGGCATCGTCGTGGTTGATGGTGGGAGGCACGATATTATTCTGTACGGCGAGCACGGTAGCCATAGCCTCTACGGCTCCAGCAGCACCCAGCATGTGACCCGTCATCGACTTTGTCGACGAGATGTTCAGCTTGTAGGCAGCCTCGCCGAATACTTCCTTGATGGCCTTGGCCTCAGAGATGTCGCCCACGTGGGTCGATGTGCCGTGCACGTTGATATAGTCGATATCCTCGGGCTTCATGCCGGCATCCTCCAGGGCGTTCTGCATCACGAGCTTCGCACCCAAGCCTTCGGGGTGAGAGGCGGTGATGTGATGGGCATCGGCACTCATGCCTGCACCCACCATCTCGGCATAGATCTTCGCACCACGGGCCTTGGCGTGCTCCAGCTCTTCGAGGATGAGACAGCCTGCACCCTCAGCCATGATGAATCCGTCGCGGCTGGCGCTGAACGGACGGCTGGCCTTCTCAGGCTCATCGTTGCGGGTGGAGAGGGCGTGCATCGCATTGAAACCGCCTACACCCGTAGCACAGATGGCGGCCTCGGCACCTCCTGCCACGATGGCATTGGCCTTGCCCAGACGAATCAGGTTGAAGGCGTCGGCCAGTGCATTCGAAGAAGAGGCACAAGCGGAAGCGGTGATATAGTTGGGACCATGGAATCCGTACATGATGGAAATCTGTCCGGCGGCGATGTCGGCAATCATCTTCGGAATGAAGAAGGGGTTGAACTTCGGACCATTCTCCTTGTTCAGCGCATAGTACGACACCTCTTCCTCGAAGGTCTTAATACCTCCGATACCGACGCCGAAGACCACGCCGATGCGGTTCTTGTCCTCCTGCTCCAAGTCCCAGCCGCAATCCTTCACGGCCTGGATGGCAGCAATCATGGCGAACTGCGTATAGCGGTCCATCTTACGGGCTTCCTTGCGATCCAGATAATCGTTGATATTGAGGTTCTTTACCTCACAGGCAAACTTCGTCTTAAACAGGCTCGTGTCGAAAAGTGTGATGGGAGCGGCTCCGCTGACACCGTTGACGAGGTTATTCCACATCTCCTCGGGCGTATTGCCGACGGGTGTCACAGCACCCAAACCTGTTACGACGACTCTTTTTAATTCCATATTTTAGGGTTATAGGGAATAAGTGAAAAGTGAAAAATTTGCTACCGCCCTTCATAGAATGGTGAAGTCGACGCGGCAGCAAATTCTTCACTTTTTCACTTATTCTTTTTATTTTTCTTATTTTGCGTTCTCCTCGATGTAAGCGATAGCGTCGCCAACGGTACCGATCTTCTCAGCCTTATCGTCGGGAATAGAGATACCAAACTCCTTCTCAAACTCCATAATCAGCTCTACGGTATCCAGTGAATCTGCACCCAGATCATTGGTGAAGCTGGCCTCTGCCTTTACTTCTGCTTCGTCAACACCAAGTTTGTCTACGATAATTGCCTTTACTTTGCTTTCAATTTCTGACATAATTGTAATCTTTAAAATGTTAATAATGTGTTTGCTATCTTGAAATTTTTACGGCATTTTGCCGAAATCGGGTGCAAAGTAACACATTTTCTTTCACTTACGCAAATTTTTTTAAGAAAAACTATCCTTATATTGCACATAAATGGTATATTTGTGCAAATATTATCTCTTTTTTTACGCCTTTTAATCTAATAATAAGAAAAATAATCGAAAATATGACCAATTCGTTGGTTATTTGAAAAACTTTCTGTAGTTTTGCCGAATAAAAACGAAAAGAGCATGCTATTTACCGAACAAGCTAATCAGATTTTCAACAGGGCGATAACCGATTATCACGTGACGGACCATGTGGATGCGCCCATCCACAACCCGTATCCCAAAGACAGCATCGAGTATCGTCTGTATCTGAAGTGCTGGATCGACACCGTACAGTGGCATTTCGAGGATCTCATCCGCGACCCGCATATAGACCCCGTAGAGGCCCTGTCGCTGAAGCGGCGTATCGACAAGAGCAATCAAGACCGCACAGACCTGGTGGAAGAGATCGACACCTGGTTCCGTCAGCACTACAGCGAGGTGAAGGTGCTGCCCGAGGCCCGTCTGAACACGGAGAGCCCTGCCTGGGCCATCGACCGCCTGAGCATCCTCGCCTTGAAGATCTACCATATGAAGGAGCAGGTAGACCGTCGCGATGCCGAGGCTGCCCATATCGCCAAATGTCAGGACAAGCTTAATGTGCTGTTAGAACAGCAGCGTGACCTCTCCCTGGCCATCGACCAGCTACTCGAAGATATAGAGGCAGGACGCAAGTATATGAAGGTGTACCGCCAGATGAAGATGTACAACGACCCCGCTACTAATCCTATATTATATAATAAAAGGAATTCATAGTTCATGGTGAAAGAGCATATACTGGTAATCAGATTCTCGGCACTGGGCGATGTGGCGATGACTGTACCCGTGATATGGGCATTGGCCAGACAGTACCCCGATATTAGGATTACCGTGCTCAGCAAATCCTTTGCCCGTCCGCTCTTCGAAAATCTGGCTCCAAACGTGAACTTCATGGAAGCCGACCTCAAGCATGAGTATCGCGGCATGAAGGGCCTCAACGCCCTCTATCGCCGCCTGGTCGCCAAGCAGTTCACTAAAGTGGCAGACTTGCACGACGTGCTGCGCTCTGAGTTTCTCCGTATGCGCTTCAATATTGGCAGGTATCGTGTAGAGCATGTGCACAAGCACCGTAAACAGCGTCGACAGCTCACGTCGAGTCATCAGAAACTGAAGAAGCCCTTACCAACCTCCATCAAGAGCTATACCGATGTGTTCGCCCGTCTGGGCTATACCATCGACGTGAACCTGTTCCACAGCATTTTCCCAGAACAAGGCGGCGACTTGAGCCAGCTACCTGCTGCCATCGGCCATAAGCACGACGAAGAGCATTGGATAGGCATCGCACCCTTCGCAGCACACAAGGGAAAGATCTATCCACCTCGTATGATGGAACAGGTCATCAGCCAGCTGCTTGACAGATATCCCACAGCACGTATCTTCTTCTTTGGACAAGGAGAGCAGGAGGCTGAGTATTTTCCCCGCTGGTGCCAACAGCACAAACAGTGCAGTAACGTCAGACAGTATTGTCAGAAGATATCGGGGGAACTCATCCTGATGAGCCACCTCGATGTGATGCTGTCGATGGACTCCGCCAACATGCACTTGGCCTCACTTACGGGTACGCCCGTAGTCAGCGTCTGGGGAGCCACTCACCCCATGGCTGGCTTTCTGGGATTCAACCAGTCGGAAGACAATATCATCCAGATAGACCTCGACTGCCGTCCCTGCAGCATCTTCGGCAACAAGCCCTGCCGTCGAGGTGACTATGCCTGTTTACAGAACATTCCGCCTGAGCGGATTGTTGAGAGAATATCATCCCTAATTAATAACTAAACATTATTTAAAGCTTATGAAGTACATTTGTGAAGTTTGCGGCTACGTCTACGACCCCGCAGTAGGAGACCCCGATGGCGGCATCGCCGCTGGTACACCCTTTGAGAGCATTCCCGACGACTGGGTATGTCCCATCTGCGGTGTTGGCAAGGGCGATTTCAAGCCTGAGTAATCGAAAGTATTTCGATAAATAAATAAGGGGATAATCTCACAAAAGAGATAATCCCCTTTTTGAAAAATGCCAGATGATGATTCCAGCAGCGACGGAGACATTGAGAGAATGCTTAGTGCCGAACTGTGGAATCTCCAAACAACCATCACTGGCATCGACCACTTCCTGATGAACACCCTTCACCTCGTTGCCAAGAATAACAGCATATTTCTTATCCTGCAGCGGTATGAAATCCTGCAACATCGTAGAGCCATGAGTCTGTTCGACAGAAAATATCTCATATCCCTCTGCCTTGAGCTGTGCTATTGCCTCAAGGGCCGTAGGATAATAGCTCCAGGCGACACTGTCCTCAGCACCCAGAGCCGTCTTATGGATCTCAGTACTGGGAGGTGTTGAGGTGATACCACAGAGACAAACAGCCTCAATACGGAAGGCATCACCAGTACGGAAGACGCTACCTACGTTGTGCATCGAGCGCACATCGTCGAGCACCACCACCAGCGGCAGTTTCTTGGCTTCACGAAACTCTTCCACCGAGAGCCGCTGCATTTCTATCGTACGGAGCTTTCTCATTATTTATTATTATATGTCGATGCCGCCATCGTAGCCAACTTCAATCTCATAGACACCCTCGACAGAGAAATCATAGACATAATAGAAAGGTTGTTCTGTGCTACCCTCCACGGGGTCGGCCTTCTTGTGATACATCTTTCCTTTCTTGCCATAGACATCAGGATCGACATTCGATACATATTTCAGTCCGTCGGCCTTGAGATCACTCATAAACTGATCATACCAAGAACCATTCGAGGTAATGATGGTGAAACGATCTACCCGACCCGTCTTTCGCGATTCATCGAAAAAGAAATTGAAATGAAGTCCAAAGTAAGGCGATTCTGTAGCCGTCAGTTTATAATCTTCAAATTTCACATTATTACCCCAGCAATAGCTGATGGCAGGACTATCTCCACCCCAGTCGGCATCAGAGATATATTGATCTGCCAACTGCATGGGCAGCCCAAGGTCGCCAAAGAGACTGGAGAAAAACTTTTCATCACACTTATAGCCAGGCTGAACAATCTCCATCGCCATCCCATAGGTAAACAGAGTAGAGTCTTCTACTTCTGACTTTGTCTCCATACTGTCAGCAGCTGCAGCCATCTTCTTATTATAGTCAGCAGCAGAGAGCTGTTTACCACCTTCAGACGAAGACTTCTGTCTACAAGCAGAGAACGAACACGACACAACTGAAGCCACGAATAGTGGCAACAGAAAACGAATGATACTCTTTTGTTTCATATCGATGACGAATTATTGTTAGCGCTTGCAAAGATACTAAGAATAATTGAAATAAATAATAGGAAACGCAAAAAAACTGTTGATAAGTGTGTGGATAACTTTGTGAATAACTTGGCGAATTATCCACAAAAAAGCCCAAAGAAGGATTCGGGATGGTATATCCACACGTTTATTAGCAGATAATTTGAAAGTTTTCCACGCTTTTTTGCTGAAAAAAGATATAAACTTATTAAATTTGCACCGAAAAAGAGAATTGTGAATAAAGTGACTGAACTGCTGATAATGAGCGAGAAAGAATAAACCATGATTGCTCATAGTACATGATTCATAGTTCATAATTGATTATGCAAGGAAAAAGGCAGAAAGTTATCAAAATATTCACGGCCTATCATACTTATATTCTATTTTATTAAAAAGAAAAAAAGAAAAATAAAATAATATTGTGATGTTGAAAAAGGAATGGAAAGAACAGGGATTCATTGACGAACCTGTAGCAGAAGGAACAGATCTGAAGTCAGAGATCAGACGGATGTGTAAGGAGAAGGATGCCATCATCCTGGCTCATTACTATACAATCGGTGATATTCAGGAGATAGCCGATTTCGTGGGTGACTCGCTGGCTCTGGCCCGCAAGGCTGCAGAGACTGATGCGAAGGTGATGGTGATGTGTGGTGTTCACTTTATGGCAGAGACGTGTAAGCTGCTTTCGCCTGATAAGACCGTACTTTGTCCCGACTTGAATGCAGGCTGTTCGCTGGCTGACTCTTGCAAGGCTGAGGATCTGAAGAAATTCAAGGAAGAGCATCCAGGCTATCAGGTTGTTTCTTATGTAAATACGACGGCAGCCGTGAAGGCACTGACAGATGTGGTAGTTACTTCAGGCAATGCCAAGAAAGTGGTCGATCAGCTGCCTAAGGATGCGAAGCTGATCTTCGGACCCGACTATAACCTTGGTAACTATATCAATGAGGTGACGGGTCGCCAGATGCTGCTCTGGAATGGTGGTTGTCATGTGCATGAGCGTTTCTCTGTCATGAAGATAACTGAGTTGAAAGCACAGTATCCCAATGCTGTGGTGATGGCTCATCTGGAGTGCAAGGGTCCTGTGCTGGCGTTGGCAGATGTAAAGGGATCGACGGCAACGATGCTGAACTATGCCCAGCAAAGCGACAAGCAACAGTTTATCGTGGCCACAGAGGCTGGTATTTTGCACGAGATGCAGCGAACGTGTCCTGACAAGGAGTTTATCCCCGTGCCGCCTGAAATCAGTGAGAGCGGCCTGGAATGCAGCTGTAACGAATGTCAGTACATGAAGATGAACACCTTATTAAAAATATATAATACGCTGAAATACGGCTGGCCTGAGGTGGAGGTTGATCCTAAGATTGCCAAACAAGCCGTGAAACCTATCGAAAGAATGCTGGAGTTGAGTTAAGCTCCAGCATTCATTTTATATCCTTTAGTTGATGACAGCAATCTTACAGACCGTTCCCTTATTACCATCAGCGGTGGCGGTGACAACCATATAGATGCCACTGGCCACACGGCGGCCTTTTCGATCGCGTCCATTCCAGGTAAACATGCCGCCATTGCTTCTGCCTTCAGCAATGAGGGCACCATTCGAGGCGATAATCTTCACATCGGCATCGTAAGTAAGACCCACGACTGTAATCAGCCCGTCGTAATCAGGTGTCACAGGATTTGGATAGGCATATACCGTATTGTCATCCATTGTCTCACTTGGCTCTGTAGCATTGCTCATATAAGAGCAGAGACCTTTGTCAGACAAGAAGAATACTTCGCCTGAAGAGGGATTGATGCTGATATAAGCAACATTATTTGAAATTAGCTTAGAGTTGCTGGTATTGAAGTTATGCAGTTGCTGCATATTGTCGGCACTGATAAGGAAGGCGCCTGCATTGTCACTGCCGAACCACTTACGATTGCCGCCATCGATGGCGATGCTGCTGATGCTGACACCATTGAGTAGATAGTCGGCATAGTCAGTACCATCGTTACGAGGAACTTTGACTTGATAGAATGTTACGCTGCTCTGTCCAACCTCTTTTTTCTGAATCATAAAAGCACCTGTATCCGTACCAACCCAGATGTTTCCTTCTTTGTCTTCACAGACGCAAGTGATCCAATTGACATTATAGCGTGTGCCATCCTGATTGACGAAGTTATCGTATTTTAAAACGATATCGTTCTCCATGTCGCAACAGAATACGGCAGGCTCTACCCAGCTATGGTTAACAAACCACAATAGTCCCCTGCTGTCGATAATCATGCTTCGGAAGGCATGTTTGCCAATGCCATTTTCATTGGTGAGCACTTCGTTATGATGGTCAGTCCATTTGTTCTCTACTGGGTCAAACTCCAGCAGGGTGACACCCTCCGTCTGGTTGTTCAGTACCCAGAGGTGTCCGTTGGAGTCAAACTTCATGCCAGAGATTAGTACATAGTCGTTACCCAACTGATTACCCCGATCGACAGCACCTCGCAGCGGACTATTGTCCTTATTGTGATATCTTACAAGTGAGCCGTTGTTGAATTCGTAAATACCTGTTCTACCACCTGCCACGACGTATTGCGGATTGCCGGGCATGACATCGAGACAGTTTATATCGATATACCGATAGCCTGTCTTCTCGCTGATATTTTCCTCGAATGTTGTCCAGTCGTTGCCATCGTAGACCTGTATGATACCTGGATATTGTGGGTCGGGCATGCCTGAGAGAAAATATCCGCCAGTGGTATAGAGTTTACCGTCGACGAATTTTGCCTCGTAGAAGTGGTTATAGTCTGGTCCCAGAGGATCCAGCGTGCTGACGGTGGCGATATACTTGTCGTAGTCTGCTGTACTCTTTTCAGGCAGTGAGGTAGGATAATTAGGGTGATTTTTGTTATAGGTATCAGTAATTTCGGCCTTCTGCATGTTAACCTTGAGGATGGCGAAGCTGGTTACCAGCCAGGCATAGATGCCATCGATACGCAGGTCGGTGACGGTCTTGTCCTCTGTGGTCGACTTGCTGTAAAGCGATGAGATGTTCGTCACGTTGCCGTTGACATCTATCAGGTCGATGTTCGCATTCTCGTAGACGGCGATGAGTCGTTTGGCCTGCTGACTCCATCCGATATGGGTGATATGGGTGTCACTCAGGCCGTTGATACGATCAAAGGTTATGATGCTCTGATCGTTGAGGTTGTACTGATAGAGTCCGTTGGATGCCAATACGAAGAGATACTGATCGGCGGCACAGATATCCTGTACCTCGTGATAGGCGAGATAGTGTTTCCAGGTGCCTACTTGGGCATTTAGAGGTAAAAAGGTAAAAAGGTAAAAAGGTAAAAGAATAATTGCCTTTACCTTTATCTGCTTAAACCATTGAATGATATGTCTCATCATTTACCTTTTTACTATTAATTTTTACCTTTTCAACAGGTACTCAGCCAGTTTCTGAACGGCTCTGGCCCTGTGGCTGATGTGGTTCTTGATATCCATACCCAGTTCTGCGAAGGTCTTGTCGTAGCCATCGGGCTCGAAGATGGGATCATAGCCGAAGCCCTCCCCTCCCCTACGCTCACGGATGATCTCACCCTCGACGATACCCTCGAACTGGTGAATCTCCTTGATGCTGGTACAGCCGCAGGGACAGACATCCTTCTTCTGTATTAACGTAATGACGGTGCGAAATCTTGCGCGGCGATTGTTATTGTTTCCTAATTCTCTCAACAATCGTGCCATATTGGCCTCAGAATCGTGGGAGATGGTCTGGTCGTCAGACTCCATGCTGGCATAGCGGGCTGAATAGATGCCAGGGGCTCCATCCAGTGCCTCTACCTCGAGGCCTGTATCATCGGCAAAGCAGTCGATATGGTAGTGATCGTAGACGTATTGTGCCTTCTGCAGGGCATTCTCCTCGAGTGTCTTGCCAGTCTCAGGGATATCCACATCGCAGCCGATATCCTTCAACGACAGCACCTCGAAGTCGGATCCTAAGATGCTGCGAATCTCTGAAAGCTTATGCTGATTGTTTGTTGCAAAGACGATCTTCATGATGTTTTGTTTTTATTATAGATTTCGTCTATCTTCTTGTCTATCTTCTTAGCGTCCTTCTTCGTCTTCTCTATGGCCTTGTCAATCTGTTTGATCTCCTTGATTCTCACCTTCATCTCGTCGAATCCTTCGCCGTAGACACCAATGACGGCACTCTGTGATACGAAGGCCTGTGGATCGATCATCTTGATGAGTCGGAACATGTTCACGCTTTCGTTCTTTCGGGCCAGGATACAGAGCACCTTCATCTCATGACCCGTGTACCAGCCGTGGCCGTCGAGGATGGTCACGCCGTGGTTCATCTCCGTTCCGATGGCATTGGCTATCTCCTGCCATTTATGTGAGAAGATAAAGAACTGCACAGACTGTCTGCGCGAGTTCATCACATAGTCGAGGGTATAGTTCTCAAGAGTCATCACACAGAAGCCGAACATCACCTTGTGGGCACGTTCGAGATAGGTGCCGAACTGTGGGAAGAACATACAGGAGCCGATGATACAGAAGTCGGCGGCGATCAGTACGTTACCAAGGGTGACATTGGGATGAAACTTGTTGATGGATGCTGCGATGATGTCCGTACCGCCTGTTGAGCCGTTGTGGGTGAAGACGGTGGCCAGTGCGATACCTGTGAGTACGCAGCCAATGATCATCGACATGAAGTCCTGTCCCTCGCCCATCAGTTTGAATGGCATGCCGTTGTCCTGCTTTGGTAGCAATTCCTGCATGAACATCAGCAGGAAGTAAAGCATTCCGATGGCGTAGATGGTCTTCATCAGGAACTTCAGTCCGAGAATCTTCAGTGCCACCACGAGCAGGAAGCCGTTGATGATGATATAGGTATTCTCGATGTGGAACCCGAAGGCGTAGTAGATGATGGCCGACAGACCCGTTACACCGCCTGCCACAATCTGATAAGGCATCAGGAATACCGTGAAGGCGATGGCATAGATGGCGAGACCAAGGGTTATAAACAAATAGTCCTTGGTCTCGTTCCAGATCATTTTGTGACGCTCTGTCATATTACTTCTTCAGTACGATATTCACCATACGCTTAGGGACGATGATAACCTTTGCTACCTGGAAGCCTTCGAGGTATTTCTTCGAGCGCTCATCTGAGAGAACAGTCTCCTCGATGGTCTTGTTGTCGGCATCGGCAGCAAACTGCATCTCGAAGCGGGCCTTGCCGTTGAAGGCGATACCCAACTTCACCTGGCTCTCTACGAGATACTCTTCATTCCATGTGGGCCACTTGGAGTCGCAGACAGAGCCCTGCTCGCCCAGCATCTCCCAGAGTTCCTCGGCGATATGGGGTGCGAAGGGAGCGATGAGGATGACGAGCGTCTTTAGCAGTTCCTTGTTCTTGCACTTCTGCTGCGAGAGTTCGTTCACGCAGATCATGAAGGCCGAGATGGCGGTATTATAGCTGAAGGTCTCGATATCCTGAGATACCTTCTTGATGAGCTTGTGTACGCTCTTGAGATTGTCAGCTGTTGCCTCGCCCTCATCGAAGCCATTCTGATAGAGATTCCAGAACTTGCGCAGGAATCGGTGGCAGCCATCGATGCCGTTGGTATCCCAGGGCTTCGACTGCTCCACGGGGCCCAGGAACATCTCATAGAGGCGCAGCGTATCGGCACCGTACTTCTCGACGATCATATCCGGATTGACCACGTTGAACATCGACTTAGACATCTTCTCGATGGCCCAGCCACAGATGTATTTACCGTTTTCGAGGATGAACTCTGCGTTCTCGTATTCAGGGCGCCAAGCCTTAAAGGCCTCAATATCAAGGATATCGGCTGAAACGATGTTCACATCCACGTGGATAGGAGTCGTGGTATATTTGTCCTTCAGGCCGAAGCTGACGAACTTACCCTTGTCTGCTCCCTCGTCCTCGATACGATAGACAAAGTTACTGCGGCCCTGGATCATACCCTGGTTGACGAGCTTCTTGAAGGGCTCGTCCTCGCAAGAGTAGCCTGAGTCGTAGAGGAACTTGTTCCAGAAGCGGGAGTAGATCAGGTGGCCCGTAGCGTGCTCCGTACCTCCTACATAGAGATCGACATTGCGCCAGTACTCATCAGCATCACGGCTCACGAGGGCTTTCTCGTTCTTCGGGTCCATATAGCGCAGATAGTAGGCCGATGAGCCGGCGAAGCCAGGCATCGTGTTCAACTCCAAGGGGAAGACGGTCTTGTTGTCGATAAGGTCTTTAGATACGACCTTGTCTGTCTTCGTATCCCAGGCCCACATCTTGGCGCGGCCCAATGGGGGCTCGCCTGTCTCCGTAGGCTGATACTTATCAATCTCAGGGAGCTCCAGCGGCAGGCACTCCTTGGGAATCATGTAAGGCATGTCGTCCTTATAGTAGACGGGGAACGGCTCACCCCAGTAGCGCTGACGAGAGAAGATGGCATCGCGAAGACGATAGTTCACCTTCACACGGCCCAGACCCTGCTCCGTCACGAACTTCTTGGTGGCGGCGATGGCCTCCTTGACGGTTAATCCGTTGAGGCTGAACTTGCTGCTTGCAGAGTTGCACATGATACCTTCCTTGGCATCGTATGACTCCTCAGAGACATCGGCACCCTCAATCAAAGGAATGATAGGCAGGTTGAAGTGCTTGGCGAAGGCATAGTCGCGGCTATCGTGGGCAGGCACGGCCATGATGGCACCTGTGCCGTAGCCAGCCAGCACGTATTCAGCAATCCAGATGGGGATCTTCTCATCCGTAAACGGATTGATGGCATACGAACCTGAGAAGACGCCCGTCACCTTATGGTCCATCTGACGGTCACGCTCCGTGCGTTTCTTCACGTATTCAAGGTATTCATCGACAGCCTGCTTCTGCTCAGGCGTGGTCAGTTCTGCCACGAGGTCTGACTCTGGAGCGAGCACCATGAAGGTGACACCAAACATCGTATCGGCACGGGTGGTGAAGATGGTGAAGTGCTTATCGCTGTCGGCGACCTTGAACTCCACCTCCGTACCCTCTGAGCGTCCAATCCAGTTGCGCTGGGTCTCCTTCAGGGAGTCTGTCCAGTCAATCACCTCCAGGCCGTCGAGCAGTCTCTGGGCGTAGGCCGAGACGCGGAGGCACCACTGGCGCATCTTCTTCTGCACCACGGGATAGCCGCCACGGACGCTGACACCATCGACCACCTCATCGTTGGCGAGCACCGTGCCGAGCTTCGGACACCAGTTCACCATCGTGTCTGCCAGATAGGCAATACGATAGTTCATCAGCACCTCCTGCTTCTTCTTCTCTGAGAAGCCAGCCCAATCAGAAGCCGTGAAGTGCAGTTCCTCCGTTCCGAGGGCGTTGCAGTTCTCCGTACCCATCAGCTCGAAGTGCTCGATGAGCTTGATGGTGGGCTGAGCCTTCTTCGACGACGTACTGAAATAACTCTTGAACATACGCTGGAAGGCCCACTGTGTCCATTTGTAGTAGATGGGGTCGCAAGTACGGACCTCGCGCTCCCAGTCGAACGAGAAGCCGATCTTATCCAGCTGACTTCTGTATCTGTCGATGTTCTCAAAGGTGGTCTTCTCGGGGTGCTGGCCCGTCTGGATGGCATACTGCTCGGCGGGCAGTCCGTAGGCGTCGTAGCCCATCGGGTTGAGCACGTTGAAGCCCTTCTGCCGCTTGTAGCGGGCGTAGATATCACTGGCGATGTAACCCAGGGGATGGCCCACATGGAGTCCTGCTCCTGAGGGATAGGGGAACATGTTGAGCACGTAGAACTTCTTCTTCGTCTTGTCCTCAACCACGCGGTAGGTGCCATTCTCTACCCACCGCTTCTGCCATTTCTGTTCGATTTCTCTGAAATTGTAATCCATGATGTATTCTAATTTTTATCGTTATTTTCGATTTAGGCTGCAAAGTTACGAATATTTTTCCGAAAACGCCGACATTTTTCTTTGTTTTTACGTTAATACGTAAAAGGCTTATCTAATATTTATTGACAAACCGTTGCTCATATTTCGCGTGAAAGTCAGCAACGGGCCGTTGGCTGCTGAATACGCGAGTTTTGGCCGAAAACGTAAATCATTGATATACTGGCTCTTATGATTTTTTACATGCTTTCCGAGCCCGAAAAAGTGCTTCTTGACTGCCAAAAACAGCCTTCAGACCGCGAGAAAGATGCCTTCAAACTGGGAGTTTGCCGTAAGGAAACTGATAGTTTGCTTACGGCAAAGTCCGGGTTTACTGCCTATAAAGTCGGAAGGACCCTTATTCTGTCCGTTATTTTGATTATTTGTGCCTTCTCTTTTTCTGGTTTGCAACTTTTCAGGCGTGCTTTTTTAGGCAAGTTTTCTTGACAATCACTCGAAGCTGAACCTGAGTCCGAGGTTGAGTGCTCCCTACCCTATGCACGCTGGTTACTGGTTGCCCATGTATTGTCCTACGAAGAAGATGGTGCCTGTCGACTGCTCGCTGATGACGTAGAGGAACGGACGGTTGGCGTGCAGCACCACGTCCCTGATTGTGGGTTCAGGTCCTAAAGCTGCCAAATCCATGCCGATCACGGTGACGGCGGCTGCCTCTGTGCCTGTCTCGTTGAGCTTGATGCGCGCCACCTGCTTCATCAGTCCGATGAAGGTAGGCACGTCGCAGAAGTTGGAGAACTCGGCTTTGTAGGGATCGAAGGCATTGGGCATGCCCAGGCTGCTCATGGTCTCAACGAGGTCAAGATTGGTATTTGATTCGAAGCGCGGCAGCTTCAGGTCTACGTTGGCCTGGCCCATGTGTTGATAGTTCCTCCGCCAAGTCTCAGAGGTGAGCGTATTGAGCACGTCGCTCACCTGCTTTCCCTCGCGGGGCAGCAGCAGGGTCATCGTGTAGGCACCGTTGCCGTAAGGAAGGGCCACCGCCTGGCAGAGGTCGTTCTCGGTATAGGGGAACTGCTCTTTCTGGTGCATCATCGGCACTTGGAGCAGGTGCTTGTCAGGGCCTGCCTGCTCGAAGTCTTCCATCTGCGTCTCGTTGGCATCGAACTTCTGTGCCCAGGTGCCCTTGAAGTAGATGGCGTTCAGCAGGTAGCTGACGGCCTTGGGGTCGAACTCGTTTTCGCTGAGCACCTTCTCGATCATCTTCTGCGTGTGGTCGCTGGCCCACTGGTTGATGACGTCGAGGGTCTTGCCGTCGCCGAAGTCTCGGGTCTCGGGCTGGGCCAGGAAGTAATCGTTGGCCTTCTTCACGAAGTCGGGCTTCAGCGTGTAGTCCTTGTTCATGTAGATGGTGTTGGCTATCATCACCTTCGTCAACTTGTCGAGGACGGGAGCCTCGGTGAGCATCTTCTGGCAGAAGGCGTTGATACCGTCGGCACCTGTCTCGCCGAAGCCGAGGGTTTTGTTGATCTGGTTCTGGGTCTCGCCGGCAGCACCGTTGTTGAGCATGCCCAGGGCGTAGGTGATGCTGATGGGCGAGATGATCTGGTCCTTCAGGGGATCGCTCGACTGTCGGAAGAGGTTGAAGGCGAAGTCGTTGTTGCCTTCCACCAACTGCCGCTCGGCGCGTGTCAGCTCGATGTACTTCAGCGGGTTGTCCTTCGGGTCTACGTCATCGGGGTTGATATCTCCTGAATCAACAGGACAGATGACTACCTCGGGTTCTTTCTCGTCGTCGCTGCCAGAGCAGGCTGTCATTGTCATGGCCATCATTAGGGCGGTGGCCAGCCACAGATTGTTTCTTTTCATCGTTCTCAATATTAATTGGTTTCTATCATATAAATGAAGAAAAGGCAGAAATACTGCATCTTTAAGCGTTAAAAGATGTGAATGTTTTGTTTTTCCGTCATGTACTTCCAGTAGCGGCGGGGCATGTCGTTGAGTTGTTTGCGGGGATTGAGGCGCTCCTTGATGCAGATGGCCTTGAAGTAGGTGCGCCAGAGATCCTGCAGCAGTCGGTCGTCGCTGCTGAGGATGTCGTCGTCGAGCTGTCCGTTTGTAAGGCTGAACGGCACGGCCTGCTCGTCGGCAAAGGTGATGCGGGTCACGTCTGCCTCGCTCTCCTCCCCGGCATAGTAATAGCCATAGTGGCGACGGGCGTCGTAGATGAGCCAGGGCTGGTCGCGGAAACGGTCCTGGAAGTGGTCGACGACGATGGGCAGCACGTTGTGGTCGGGGGCGACGACACCGAGGTAGGTGCCGTCCTTGGCTTTCTGGAAACGGACGAACTGCTTCATGCGGAGCTGTTCGTGGGCCACCTTCTTTGCGATGTTACGCACGGCGAGCACATCGGGGTCGGCATAGTTGTGACCCCCTCCTGCCCCACCCCTGAATACCTTGCAGATATAATTGAAGAGCGGTTGGTTGAGCTCGCGCAGTTCTGAGAGCCAGCTCAGGGAGATGACGTGCAGGGCCTCGCGGTCGAGGTGCTTCTCCAAGCCTGTCCACACGCGGCGGGCCTTCTCCTCATCGGTATGCACCAGATACTGCCGGTCGCAGAAGAGCGGCAGCGGCTCGCCCTCGGTGAGCAGTGCCTCCGGCTGCTCGTGCAGGGCGAAGGCATCGAATACGGCTGTCAGCAGCCCGTCGAGGGTATTATCAAAGATGTAGGCGGTCATCAGTCCTTGAAGTCGAGGGTTAGCTGCAGTTCTTCGGCAGCACGTTTCTGCTGGCTCTTCGAGATGAGCATCGGGCGGAGGCGCTCGGGGTGCAGCTCGTTGATGCCGATGACGGGTATGGAGTAGTTGGTGGTCAGCTCATGGCAGGTGATGAAGTACTTGGCTTTCTTCATCACCACGCCCATCTTCTTCAGGTCGAAGGATGTCAGGCGGTTGAAGCGGCGCGAGTTGACGATGAGCCAGGCCGACTTGGTGCCGAGGCCCGGCACGCGGAGCAACTGCTCATAGTCGGCGGTGTTGATGTCTACGGGGAAGGCCTCCGGGTGGCGCAGGGCCCAGGCCAACTTGGGGTCTATCTCTAAGTCGAGGTTGGTGTGCTGGTCGTCGACAATCTCCTCTACCCGGAAATGATAGAAGCGCAGCAGCCAGTCGGCCTGATAGAGCCGGTTCTCGCGCACCAATGGTGGCTGCTTCAGGATGGGCAGTCGGGGGTCGTAGGTGTTCACGCTGATGTAGCCGGAGTAATAGACGCGCCGCATGGTGGGCTGTCCGTAGAGGGCCGACGACATTGAGAGGATGTCGCGGTCGGTCTCCTTCGTGGCCCCCACAATCATCTGCGTCGACTGTCCGGCCGGTACGAAGCGTGGGGCGTGACGGTATTTCCTGCGGTCTTCCTTGTTCTCCAGCACGCCCTGCTGTATCAGCCTCATGGGCTGGAACACGCTCTGGTGGTCTTTCTCGGGAGCCAACAGCTTCAGCGACTCTTCCTTCGGAATCTCGATGTTGACGCTCATACGGTCGGCATAGCGTCCTGCCTCCGAAAGCAGCTCCTGCGAACAGCCGGGAATGCTCTTCAGATGGATATAGCCGTTGAAGCGGTGCACCGTCCGCAGGTCGCGGGCGATGGCCGTGAGGCGCTCCATGGTATAGTCGGGGTTGCGCACTACCCCACTCGACAGGAACAGGCCCTCGATGTAGTTGCGGCGGTAGAACTCCATCGTGATCTCCTCCAGCTCCGAGACGGAGAGCGTGGCGCGTGGGATGTCGTTGGAGCGACGGTTGATGCAGTAGGCGCAGTCGTACTTGCAGTGGTTGGTCAGCATCACCTTCAGCAGCGAGATGCAGCGCCCGTCGTCGGCAAAGGAGTGGCAGATGCCCACGCCGCCAACGGTAGAGCCCACCATCCCTTTCTTGCCGCTGCGCACAGTACCGCTCGACGAGCACGACACGTCGTACTTCGCCGATTCTGCCAGTATGCGCAACTTCTCCATCGTTTTCTCTGTCAGCATGGGTGCAAAGATACGGAAAGAATTCGAAACGGCAAAGGAAAGAGAGGAAAAACATCGGATAACGCTTGGCGGTTTATCGAAAAAGCAGTATCTTTGCAGCCGTATTTTTAATACCATTATTAATGAAACGCATCCAATTTATCATTCTGACGGCCTGCTTTCTGCTGGCAGGCACGGGACACACGTACAGCAGAACCCTGAATCTGAAGGCCGGAGAGTTGGAAAACCTCTTCAAGACCTACGACCTGGAGTATGAGAAAGACCTGACGCTGGTAGGCACCATCAACGGCAGCGACCTGAAGGTGCTGCGCGACTGGGCCCGCGACTTCAGGACGCTGAACCTGGAGGACTGCCGCATCGTGGCCGGCGGAGAACCTTACTATGAGGACTACACGACTGAGGACGATGTCCTCGGCTCGTACCTCTTCGGCGACAAGGAGTTCAAGCAACTGGTGCTGCCCTGGACGCTGAAGAAGATTGGCGACTATGCTATCTCCTTCTGTGGCGACAGCATCAACCTGCCCTCTTCGCTGACCTGGCTGGGCGACCATGCCTTCGTCAACAATAACTTCAAGAAGCTGCACCTGCCTGCCTCGCTGGACCACATCGGCAATGGAGCACTGAACGGTAACATCACGCTGGCCGACGTGACCCTCGATCCTGACAACCCCTTCTTCGTGCTCGAAGACGGCTACCTCTATACCCGTGACCACAGCCGTCTGCTGTCGTATTTCGGTGAAATCAGTTCGCGGGTAGAGACGTTCACCATCCGTCCGGAGGTCAGGATCATCGACGACAAGGCCTTCAACTTCCACCGTACCTACAATATCACCCTCAACGAGGGCCTGGAGCACATCGGCGCCTATGCCTTCAGATATGCGCTCAACAATATTGCGCCCCATCAGAAGAAATTGGTGATACCCAACAGCGTGAACTACATCGGCGAGTATGCCTTCGAGAACTGCTATATGGACGAGGTCATTATCTCCGACAATGTGGACTCTCTGTTCAATGACACCTTCTCCTTCTGTTTCATCGATCAAATCCACATGCCTGCGAAACTGAAGTATATTGGTGCGAGAGCGCTATACAACAACCATCTGGACAACCTGGTGCTGCCTGAAGGGGTGGAGACAATAGAGCGGAATGCCTTCTATGATTTAAATGTCGACAAGCTGGTGATACCAGAGAGTGTGAAATTCCTCGAAGAGTTTGCTTTCTATGGCTGTTATATGAAAGACCTCGAGATTAAGGCCCCGCTCGACAGCATACCCAAGGCAGCCTTCTACAGTTGCCAGGATCTTAAAAGGCTGGTGCTGCCGCCAACCATCAAACGCATCGGACAGTCGGCTTTCTACGAGTGCTACCGCATGACGGAATGTAAGTTGCCAGAAGGGCTGGAGGAGATAGGCAGCTGGGCGCTGTCGGGTGCCGACCACCTGAAGGAGTGGCACATACCAGCATCCGTTCGGAAGATAGAGTGGGCAGCCTTTGCCGTACCTAATTTCTCGTCGCATACCGTCTATATGTACTCCGAGGAGCCACCGGCAGAAATGGATGAGGATGCTTTCCGCTACTGGACGATGGAGCAGTCGGTGCTCTACGTGCCCAAGGGCTGTATGGATAACTATCGGGAGGCTCCCTGGAGTTATTTCGGAACCATCAAGGAGTTTGAGCCATCGGGCGTATCACCCGTTCTTCGCACGCCTCAGGACTTGGATAGCCGCTACTACGATCTTCAGGGGCGCCCTGCTACGCCCGGCTCGCATGGGCTTCGCATCGAAGTGACGCCTGGCGGCGCAAGGAAAGTAGTCAGATAGTTGTGCTGGATGAAGGGCTCTTGGCTGTCTCAGAAGAAAAAGATGGGGAAATGTTTGGTAATTAGGAGAAAAGTTCTTACCTTTGCCCTCACCTAAAAGCAATATTTATCAACTATCGGAAAGATTATGAAGAAATTAACGACATGGCCCTTGGTGCTCATCGCGATGGCGATGCTGGCACTCGCTGCTTGCACGGGCAAGACGGAGACAGAACAGACAGTAAACAACTTCCGCATCAAGCGCGGCACGAACGTGAGCCACTGGCTCTCGCAGTCGGAGGAGCGCGGCGAGGCGCGCAGACAGCACATCCAGGAGGATGACTTCGCCAGGCTCGACTCGCTGGGGTTCGACTTCGTCAGGCTGCCCATCGACGAGGTGCAGTTCTGGGATGAGGACGGCAACAAACTGCCTGAGGCGTGGGAGCTGATGACGAATGCCATCAACTGGGCCGAGAAGCACGACCTGCGCGTGATCGTAGACCTGCACATCATCCGCTCACACTACTTCAATGCCGTCAACGAGAGCGGCCAGTCGGCCAACACGCTCTTCACCTCGGAGAAGGCCCAGCAGGACCTGATCAACCTGTGGTACCAACTCTCCGACGTGCTGAAGGGCTACAGCAACGACTCCGTGGCCTACGAGTTCATGAACGAGCCCGTGGCCGACGATCACGAACAGTGGAACCAGCTGGTGGCCAAGGTGCACAAGGCCCTCCGAGAGCGCGAGCCGCAGCGCACGCTCGTCATCGGCTCCAACCGTTGGCAGGGCTACGAGACGATGAAGTACCTCAAGGTGCCCGAGGGCGATAAGAACATTATCCTCTCCTTCCACTACTACAACCCGATGCTGCTCACCCACTATGGTGCCTGGTGGACGCCTACCCGCGACTACAAGGGCAAGGTGAACTATCCCGGCGTGCTCGTGTCGAAGGAGGACTTCGAGGCTGCCCCCGACTCAATCAAGCCGCTCATAGAGCAGTACACGAAGGAGGAGTGGAACATCGACCGCATCCGTGCCGACTTCAAGGATGCCATCGAGGCGGCCAAGAAGTACGATTTGCAGCTGTTCTGCGGCGAGTGGGGCGTGTATGAGCCCGTAGACCGCGAACTGGCTTACAAGTGGACGAAGGACATGCTCAGCGTCTTCGATGAGTCGGGAATCGCCTGGACCACCTGGTGCTACGATGCCGATTTCGGATTCTGGGATCAGCAGAAACACGACTTCAAGGACAAGCCGCTGGTAGACCTCCTTATGTCGGCCAAGGGCTTGGAATAGGATTTCGATAGCCGACATAGAGTCGGCAGGACGGTTGACTATTAGTCGGCTGACTGGTTGACTAGTAGTCAACCGGTTGGTTGACTGGAGTCGGCCACAACTTTAGACGGCACTTTATACCGGTTTCCCTGCCTGAAACCATTACTTTCCTTGCCTGAAACCATCGCTTTCCCTGCTCGTAAGCATGAATCATGGGGGCAGGTTCATGACCTAAGCTTGGGTCAAGCAGCCTGTCCCCGTGATACATTATCCCCATCAGTGGCGTGTAATTATTAAATAATCTTAATTTTTTGCTGACTTTTGCAAGGTTTCGGGCCTCTGCAGATTTATAGAAGAAAAAAGCATGAAGATTATGAAAGCAAGTATCAACCATTGGCATTGCGCCGCAAAGACCGTCATCATCGCCATGACGGCAGTAGTATTCACAGCGTGTTCCACAGACAGTGAAGACAACGCCACCCGTGTATATCCCGTCGTCTGTCCTATAGAGCCGGAACAGCCCATGCTGAAGACCAGGTCCAACGTCGACGATGCGACCTATGACAGGCTGGCAACCTTCTTTATGATGGCCTTTGATGATGCCCGCAAAACTGGCAGCGACGGGCGGCGTATCGGCTTCTTCGGACAGTTAACCGACGAAGTAGAGGCCTGTTATCTGATCACCAGCGTAGAGGACTTCAAGGCCGTCTACTATGGCGACCGGATGCTGCCGGAGGTCGACTTTGAGCGATACTCCGTGCTCGTGGGCAGGAGCTACAGCACGGACAGCCGGGAATCGCTCGGCAACTACACCTACAATCTGGTCGACGAGGGCGATCATTACCGGCTGCCAGTCAACATCCTGCGCAACGTCAACCCCAGTCTCGTCTATACTCAGGAAATCGGCGACCTGTTCTATTGGGACGTCTTCCCCAAGGTCGAATCGAAGCCCGTCTTGATGGAGCGGCGCGTGGTGGAGAAGGTGATCGATGAGGACCAGTCGGCGCAGGCTGCAGGGATGCTGCAACTCCGTGGGAGTAACTGGGTGCTGACGGGCTATACCGATCGAGACAGCGTGGCCCATCAGGTGGGCAGCGGATGGGGCGACAGCAGGTACACCATCAGTTTCCTGGCCGACGGCACGATGCAGGGCAAGATCGGCGCCAACAGCATCGGGGCACGCTATCTTTTAAGCCCCTGGAAAGCCTGTCTCGCATCTGGTGACGGGCTCCGCTTCGTGGGCTGGTTCGCACTGACGGATGGCTTTACGACCTTAGTCTTGGAGACTGGCGCCGACGCCACTGACGCCTATTTCGGCAGCCACCTCTGGGAGATGGAGTTCTTCGATGTCAACGAGTATGATCTCACCCTTTCCGATTCCCGTGGCCAGAAGTTCTCCTTCCGCGACGCCTCGCTCTTCCGCGACGCCTCGCTGAAGTAGCCGCCTTTCTTGGTTATCATCCATGCGCAATAACAACGAGCCGTAATTTCCCTGCCCAGGATATTACGGCTCGTTGCCTTTGATATTACGTTTCGTAAGCTACTTGTTGCAATGCATTCTGAACTCATTGAGAAATTAAAAGCAGTCATAAGATGATGCATCTGTATGACTGCCCGAAAAAGTTTTGAAAAAATTAATGCGACTATGTTTTTATAAAACAAGTCCGAGAGAAAGGCTCAGCTCATTGATCTTGGCACTTTCACCAAAGTCGTTGAAGTCAAAGCCATAGCCGAATCCTACGAAGAAAGCGTCGTTGAAGCGGGCTTTCACACCAATCTGCATACCAGCCTGGAAGCGTTTGCATTTACCTTCATCGAAAAGGTCATAGCTTTCTTTGCTCCCTCTATGCTCTTCTTTGATTTCTCCCCACACATTGCCGCGGAACTTCACGCCCAGGTAGGGGTCGATATTGATTCTGGTGTTAGGAATCTGAAAATCATAAATCAGGTTGACGGGTGCCTTTATGGAAGCCCAGCGAATGTCTGTATCGTCTAATGAATATGTAGAATACTGTGCTCCGACACCCCACTCTAAGAACAAAGGAATGCTCTGGGTCAGGCTGATAGCATTCGTGTAGTTGAATGCGAATCCTGAGAAAGATTCAGAGTGCCCATCCGCACTAATGTTACTTGGGAGATACTCCACTCCTAAAGTGCTCCAACCTGTGTAAGTCTTTGTCTCCTCAATAACCATACGGGTTGTAGTAGCTGAGCGTGATGACACAATCTGTGCTTGGGCATTCAGACCCAGCAAGGCCATTGCGGCCATAATGATGAATTTTTTCATACGATTGACTTTATTACGATGTTAATACTATTCTTATTTCTTGATATGTGTGATGACAGCGCCTTCACGATCAGGGTCGTTTATTTTATCGAAACTGATGGCTCGGTCTACTTTCATCCATTCGAAATCTTTTTCTTCCATATTATGCCAGCTGTTTGGATTGAAGTTAGCAGGGAAACCCTTCATCTCGACCTCTGCGCCTTCAGGTGTTACTTCTATTTTAAATGTTGCAGCAACGACAGCGTCACAATTCCAGGCATCAGGTGCGTCAGAAGTTGCTTCATAGATAACACGACTTCGTAAATTATCATGAGATCCTCCCATAGCCTTATACTCTTCTATTGTATATGACCTTTTGAATTTCTTGCATGCTTGCCCTTTAGCTACGACCAAATCTACGACCAACGGTCTGACATAGCTTTTTGCCGTGACTTCAAGCATACGAGCCTGAGTATCTGAGATTCTCTCTGTCTTAATGACAGTCTTCTGAGCATTTACCCCTGCGATAAACAGCGTGAATGCTAACATAGTTAATACAATTCTTTTCATATTATTCACTTAATTATTTGTTAATTGTGGGCAAAGATAATGCAAATTAATTAATCAGCGTGCACAAGTGTATATCATGTTATAAGACGGCATTATCATAAATACTCATACGAAAGTGTATAAGTATCTTTTACAACCTGGAACGATATTCTTTGTAGTAGTAAGTAAAGAAATTATAGTGGAGCACAATAGATATTCTCAGTAACAGCTCTGCATCGATATTATTGCGCTTAAAGATGTCGTAAACGTTTTGACGGTTACAATTCAGTTTGTTGGCAAACCAGGTTACTGTTCGCTCTTGCTTTCTGAATTCCTTTTCTATTAATGCTCCAATGTGCATAAGGCATCTGTAGCCTGTGGTGACTCCCCAGTCACAGATAGTTAATGATTTTACTGCTAATCATAAAAAAGCGTGGGAGTCAATCCTTGTTACTCGTCCCACTCCAAGAGGCTCTGGCATCGCCCAACTAGTCGGTGACGAGCAACGCCGAAGCCCACGCGATATGCAGATACCTTGTGGATAAGGTATTACACACCCAATGAGCATCACCCGTTGCTTTGTTTTTGACTAGTTGTTTGGAACTGCCAGATTCCTTGGAGTCAAAAGACAAAGCGTAAGATAACGCCTTCCTATAAATTAGGTCCCCACCCCACTCCGCTTCGGCTCATTGGCTTTCTGCTTCAGAGAGTAAAGACGGGACAAAGATACGAAAAGTTTCTGAAACGACAAAGGATTTGGGAAAATAATAACGTGAAAAACTATTTTATGGAGAAAAAAGCGAAGAAATGTTTGGAAGATAAAGGAAAAGTTCCTATCTTTGCAACGTGAAAGGAACCTATTTAGGATGAGAGCCCCGTTTGGTACGGCAAGCGACTCATTAAAATAGAAGCACTTTTAAACTCCACTTCTGATGGATAGCCCCGTTTGGTACGGCAAGCAAGGCCATTAAAGTGGAGTTCCTTTTTGTAACTCCCTAACATTGTTCTCAAAAGCATACTGGTCGATAATGGCGTAAGGTTTGTATGGGCCACCGTTCTTCATTTTACGCATCGCAAGTACAGTTCTTATTCCAATTTTTCTATCAAAGTAGGCAAAATATGCACTCTCTTCGTGTTTTCCTTCTTTTATCGTGCGCCAGCCTAGAAATTTGCTTTTTCGAAGAAATGAAGGAATATCCTTTGCCAAAGCATTTTTGATAGCATTAAACTTATTGTCACGGGATGCTTTACTAACTATGGTCTTCAAATCGGATTTCGTTATTTCAACATTCATCGTAATGCCATTAGTGATAGTAAAACGCAAAGGTTGATTCTTCAACGCTTCTGCTTGTAGGAGCACTTCTTGACGAAGCCGTTTACTTTCCTGATAATAATCGTTTATCGTTCGTTTCATAATAGTAAAGGTTGACAAAGCGTTAGATAACGCCTTCCTATAAATTAGGCCCCCACCCCGTCTAATCCGGACTGTTGCCATTTAGCTTAGGAATGAAGACGGGGCAAAGTTACGAATTATTTCCGAAAGAAAGAAGAAAGTAAAGGAAAAAATATGCAAATAGTATTATCTCACTCTCTTTTCAGATCAAATCATTGTACCTATTTAATCTAAAACAGCCATTGCGAAAAATGTCGTTGCGAAATTTTTCGCATAAGGAGAACAGCCTGTCTGAGAGAGGCTTATAGAAAGAAACGCCATTTGCCAGAGAGGGCTTGTAAAGGGGGGAGCGCTATTTGCCTGAGACGATCTTCTTGATGTCGTTGAGTTTGTTGAGGGCCTCGAGGGGCGTGAGGTTGTTCACGTCGAGGCCGAGGATCTCGTCGCGCACCTGGCAGAGTACGGGGTCGTCGAGTTGGAAGAAGGAGAGTTGCATGCCTTCGCGGGAGGAGGCGATCTCTGCCGTAGGCTTGCCCACGCTGCCCACGGAGGCATTGTCTGACTCCAGTTGCTTCAGGATGACGTTGGCGCGCTTCACGATGCTGCGCGGCATGCCTGCTATCTCTGCCACATGGATACCGAAGGAGTGCTCGCTGCCGCCCTTTTCGAGTTTGCGCAGGAAGATCACCTTGCCGTCGACCTCCTTTACCGAGACGTTGTAGTTCTTGATGCGCGGGAAGTTCTTCTCCATCTCGTTCAGTTCGTGGTAGTGGGTGGCGAAGAGGGTGCGGGGGTGGCCCTTGGCGTTCTCATGGAGGTATTCCACGATGGCCCAGGCGATCGAGATGCCGTCGTAGGTGCTGGTGCCACGGCCTAACTCATCGAAGAGCACGAGGGAGCGGCTGCTGACATTATTCAGGATGTTCGAGGCCTCCGTCATCTCCACCATGAAGGTCGACTCTCCTAAGGAGATATTATCCGAGGCTCCCACACGGGTGAATATCTTGTCTACCAGTCCTATCCTCGCGGCCTCTGCGGGTACGAAGCATCCTATCTGGGCGAGCAGCACGATGAGGGCCGTCTGTCGCAGCAGGGCTGACTTACCAGCCATGTTCGGACCCGTGATGATGATGATCTGCTGGCGCTCGTTGTCGAGCAGGATATCGTTGGGCACATAGCGCTCACCAAGGGGCAGCTCCTGTTCGATGACGGGGTGGCGGCCCTGACGGATGTCTATCACCTCCGTCTCATCAATCACAGGACGCACGTACTTATTCTCTTCGGCTGTCTTCGCAAACGAGAGGAGGCAGTCGAGGTGGGCGATGATATTGGCGTCGATCTGTATCTGGGGGATAAACTCCTGCATGCCAAGTATCAGGTCGTTGAAGAGTTTGGCCTCGAGTGAGAGTATCCTGTCCTCAGCCCCCAGTATCTTTTCTTCGTAC
>CAMNPN010000022.1 GCA_946548085.1 uncultured Prevotella sp.
TTCAGAAAGCCACTTGCTGGTCTTCTTCTGTTCTACCAGTACTAATTTCAGGCGATTTACGTCTTGCATACATTTCAAATTTATAGTTTGGGTGTAAAGTTAGTGAAAAATCTTCAATCAAAATAATATTTGCTTGTTTTTTATAGTTTATTAAGTCTATGGAAATGCTCACAAGGTGTCAGACACTTTGTGATCTTCAACACTTTTAATGTTGGGGTCTTGGGTTCGAGCCCCAAGCGGATCACCAAAACCACGTTAAGGGAGCCAATCAGGTTCCCTTTTTTCTGTATAAGGCCGTTGTCGCTTATAACTAAAGATACTCCGTGGCGCGGAGATCGTCGTGCTCACAAGGTGTCAGACACTTTGTGATCATGGTTAGTTCATTTGAGGGTTGTCCTTTGTAAAGAAATTGGTGATGATCTTGGCATCAAGCGTCAGCGCTGGCTTAAAGTCGTCGCTATTCATATAGTCAAGGATGGCGTGGCGCATCTGACGGGCCACCACGCGCTGGTCAAGATCGTTCGTGATATCCATCGTCGTCATCAGCAACTTCCCATTCAGCACATTGGCCTCAATGAGCATACCCAGCTTCCGACAGGTAAGCCATGAGTCGATAGGCTGGATAGGCGGCTGATAGTCAGCCGGCAGTTCCATTAAGTTCATCACCTGGGCACCATCCAGCAACTCCTTCCAGTTCTGATTACCCCAGTCGTCCGTTGGGAATCCGTAACGGAACAAGGGGTGCTGACTATTGATATAAGCACCAACTGTATGTGAGGCCTGCCTCTCTGACAGTGAGCCATCCCACGCCAGAGGAAGGTAATGCTGTATGACGTCACTACCCAACCGCACCTTTCCCGCAGCCGTCAGCAGGACCTTGCCGCCTTTCTTCAACACGGCCAGCGCACGGGCATCAAGGGCATCGGTGATATGAATATTGGCCACAGAAGAATGGAGCGTGGAATCCTGCTTTGGATAGACCCAGAAGTCCCAATGGTTAGGCACTTGTCTGCCGAGTCTTACCGTCAGTGTAAGCTTACGGGGCTCACTGATACTGTCGAGGGGATAGACGACGGTGCCAATCTCACAGTGCTTACCTACGGGAATGCTGTCGGAAGAGAGCGCTCCGCCTGCAACGACTTGCTCTCCTTCGGAGATGTAGTAGTTTTTACGGATGGGGGAGATTGTGCCATAAAGGGCATTATACACCTCGACTGGCACACGCAGTGTATCGGCATTGGTGTAGACAAATCTCGGAAACCTTGCCAGCATCACCACCGGCGAGCAGAACTCTATCCAGTCTTTGGCAAAGGCATACCCTTTCTCCCGCCAATGGGCATTCAAGGGGCCTACGGGAACCACTTCCTGTGCATAGTAGTCATTCAGCGACATGAACTGGAATCCGGCAAAGTCGCTTGAGCACAGGTTACGTTCAATCTCGTTCTTGTAACACCATGTCTGCAGCTTACCGCTGGCCATCAGGAACTCATCAGCCCGCTGCTCGATGCCGTTCTTACGGAGCAAGTCACGCAACCTCTCGAGGTGATGAGCCTTATGGACGCCCGTGTACTCCGTAATCTCACTGAAGTTCGGGAAAGCGCACCAACGACCTTGCCCATACGCAATAATCGGATTATGGCCAGGAATGCTGTCTTTATCGCCCTGTGGGAACTTTAATATAAATGAAGGATGATGCCCGTAAGTATCCACGACACGCTTCGACTCCTCGAGCAAACGAGCAGCAATCTTCTGTTCATTATTAAGCGGCAACTCCTGGCTCGGCCACAAAGTGACTTCGGGTTGGAGATAGACACCCAACTTGTCGGCGGCAGCAAAGGCGGCCTCTGGCGGGCAATAGGAACGGAAGCGCATGTGGTTCAGCCCATACTCTTTCAGTTTCGTGAAGATGCTCATCCAGAAAGCTTCGTCCGTTGGGGGATAGCCGGTATCAGGGAAGTAGCCGTTCTCGACCGTACCTCGCAGAAAAAGGGGACGGTCATTGATGAACAGTTGCCGGCCTTGAGCCCTCACCTTACGGATGCCAAGGGTGGTTTCGTAGAAATCATCCTTTGTACCGAGTGCCAGTCTGTATAGAACAGGACTGAACTCATCCCAGGCAGCCAGATGCTCCCCAACGGGAATGCGAAGGTGCATTGTCTTTTCAGTGATATCCTCACTGCCAAGATAGAACACATTCTCCGACTTTCCCTCCGACATCAGCATGACCGTCATGTCGTCGTAATAGGCCAAGGGGTCGAGCTCACTTTCTACCTCGACAGTCACCAACAGGTCGCCATTCACTGGCTCTGGATTTACTTTCACCTGCTTGAAGCTTACCCACTGTGACTGGGCACGGAGCTCCATCCGCCCTGCAATACCGTTCCAGTTGCCTTGCGACGGGTCTGCAATGCCATACAGCCCCTGCCCTGCACTCACCTGCTCGAAGCCATTGTTAACACAGACGGCAATGGCATTCCGCTGTCCGGGTACAAGGTAGTTTGTCACATCATACTGATGAGGTGTGGAAAGCGACTGCTGATGCCCCACCGCCTGCCCGTTGACATAGATACGAGTCTCAACATGAGGACGTTCAAGGAATAGCGTCACGCGGTTTTTCCTCCACTCACGGGGAATATAGACATGCTTCCGATACCAGGCTTTGCCCACGAAAGGCTTCTCTGCCGAGCTCTTCCCATTGGTCTGGAGCGAGCCAGGCAGCATCACATAGTCGTCGTAATGCAAAGAGTCATTGAGCGAGAGATCCCAGGAACCCTCGAGACTGATGACTTCCTGGGCAGAGACTGGAACCACCAGCAACAGACCGGCCGTCAGTAACAGAAGGCAGAAGTAACGCAGTATTCTCATATCAACATCATTTAGCACTGCAAAGGTAAGACAAATCTCTCAAACGACAAAACAAATGCTGAAATAAAACGAGATAAGACCGTTATCTCCCCAAAACAAGAAAAGAGGATGCATCCATCTGAGCATCCTCTTTCCTGACTGTAGCGGGAGCCGGGATTGAACCGGCGACCTCATGATTATGAATCATGCGCTCTAACCAGCTGAGCTATCCCGCCATCATTTCTGTTAAGCGGGTGCAAAGGTACTACTTTTTCCGGAACCAACAAAATTTTTAGGGAAATATTTTGTGCTTACGTAGAAAATTTGTACTTTTGTGCCGAAATAAGCAATCGGGAACGACAACAAGTACTTACCAGACATGTATGGGAAAGCAACGAATAGACATTGAATACCCGCTGACGACGAAGTCTCACAATATCGTATGGGAACAGATCAGCAGTGCCCACGGGTTGGAGCGCTGGCTTGCGGACCATGTGGAAGAAAGCAATGGAGAGTTTACCTTCACATGGGGTGAGCCATGGACGGAGCACGACGTACGCAAGGCACATCTGATAGAATATGTAAAGTATGACCACATCCGGCTTAAATGGGAAGATGACGAGGCCGATGGCGATGAAGACAGCTTCTGGGAGATGCGCATCGAGAAGAGCGAGCTGACGAACCATCTGAACCTGCTTATCACTGATTTCGCCGAGGACGATGATGTTGATGGTCTGCGGATTTTATGGGAGAGCAACCTTGACAGGCTGCACCGAGCCAGCGGACTATAATATATAATAAGGTATAAAAGGCAAAAAGGTGTTTCGGATAAAGAAACTCGACATATTTATCGTCAAGCAGTTCGGGCTGCTATTCTTTGGTACATTCTTTATCTGTCAGTTTGTACTGATGATGCAGTTTCTGTGGCGATATGTAGACGAACTCATTGGCAAGGGACTATCGCTCGAGGTGATGGCCCAATTCTTTGGGTATATGGGACTCATGCTGATGCCACAAGCTTTTCCTCTGGCCATTCTGCTGTCATCGCTCATCACCTTCGGTAACCTGGGTGAGAGTTCCGAGCTGACAGCCATCAAGGCTGCAGGCATCTCACTGATGCAAACCTTCAGGCCACTGATCGTCATTGTACTCATCATCTCATGCATTTCTTACTATTTCCAGGACGTGATAGGGCCAAAGGCGAACTTGTCGTTCTACCAATTACTACTCTCGGTGAAACACAAGAGCCCGGAGCTCGAGATACCAGAAGGTGTGTTCTACGACGGTCTGCCCGGCTCGAACATCTACGTTCAGAAGAAGAACATGGATACAGGTATGCTCTACGGCATCATGATATACCGACAGACTGGCAGCTATGAAGACCAGGCCATCATTCTAGCCGACTCGGGCATGATGCAGTCGACGGAAGAGAAGAAGCACCTGCTGCTGACCCTTTACAGTGGAGAGTGGTTTGAGAACATGCGCTCACAAGACCTCGCAAACAGCGCCAACATCCCTTACCGACGTGAAACGTTCTCTACGAAGCGTATCGTGCTCGACTTCGACAGCGGCCTGAACATGACAGACATGGCCGACGTGGCCGGCGACGCCCGCATGAAACCCCTACACAAACTTCTGCACGATATCGACTCGATCAAAGAACATAATGACAGTGTAGGATATTCGTTCTATACCGAAGCCAAGCGCTATAGTCTGCGGCTGCCAACAGTGAACGCCCAAGACTCGGTGAAAATTATGAAAGAGATGGCCACCGACAAAGCGAACTTCGACAGCCTATACGAGCGGCAGTCACCAGCAGATCGGCAGAATGCCATTAAAGCGGCCTTGGCCAGCGTACAGTCGGTGAAAATGGACATAGAGATGAAGTCCGAATATGCACATAGCCTGCACCGATACTATTATCACCATCAGCTGGAGGCCATCAAGAAGTTTACTTTGTCACTATCCTGCCTGATATTCTTCTTCATCGGAGCACCGCTTGGCGCCATCATCCGCAAGGGTGGCCTTGGCGTACCTGTCATCGTGTCGGTACTGGTATTCATCATCTACTACATCTTCGACAACACTGGCTTTAGAATGGCGCGCGAAGGACAGTGGACTGTTGGATTCGGCATGACCATCTCGACATGGGCCCTCGCACCGATTGCTGCCTTCTTCACATATAAGGCCAACAAAGACTCTGTCGTGTTCAACATCGATCTGTACAAGAATCTCGCCATGCGGATGCTGGGACTCAGGACGAAACGCCACATCTTCCGCAAGGAGGTTATCATTGAAGACCCAGACTACAGCCTTGATGCAGAGCGGCTGGCAGCAATCAACAGTGACATCGTCCGCTATCATGATCACCACAAGCTGCTACACTGGCCTAACCCCATCAAAGTGTTCTTCCATGCTGGTGACGACCAGGAGATAGAGGAGATCAGCGAGCGTCTGGAAGAGACAATCGAGAACCTGAGCTACACAAAGGACAAGCTGATACTGACAGAGCTGAACCATTATCCGATCATGGCGACCCACGCTCATACAAGGCCGTTCCGAAGGAAGTGGATGAACATAGTGACAGGTCTGCTTCTACCTGTGGGCGCATTCTTTTATTTCAGGATGTTGCGCTTCAGATTACGACTTTACAAGGACCTGCGCACCATTCGACTGACAAGCGAGAAAATTATTCCGCGAGCAATAGAACTAAGCGGAAACTAACATATATAATATAAATAAGGTATAATCATGACTGAAGGAATGACACTTAATACGATAGAAGAAGCGGTTGAGGATTTCAAGAATGGCGAGTTCGTGATTGTCGTCGATGATGAAGACCGCGAGAACGAAGGCGACTTGATCATCGCCGCAGAGAAGATCACGGCAGAGAAGGTGAATTTCATGCTCATCCATGCCCGTGGCGTACTCTGCGCCCCCCTCACAATTGAACGCTGCAAAGAACTTGACCTGCCCCACCAGGTGCAAGACAACACCTCGATGCTGGGCACGCCCTTCACGGTGACTGTCGATAAGCTGGAAGGCTGTACGACTGGTGTCTCCGCCCACGACCGTGCGGAGACAATCAAGGCATTAGCCGACCCGAACTCTAAGCCAGAGACATTCGGCAGACCCGGACATATCTGCCCCCTCTATGCCCAAGAGAACGGTGTGCTACGTCGTAGCGGACATACCGAGGCCGCCATCGATCTTTGCCGCATGGCTGGACTCAACCCTGCTGGGGCGCTGATGGAGATCATGAACGAAGACGGTACGATGGCCCGTCTGCCTGAACTTATGGCCTTTGCCAAGAGATGGAACCTCAAGATCATTAGTATAAAAGACATGATTGCCTACCGCCTCAAAAAAGAGTCGCTTATAGAAGTCGGAGAAGAAGTTGACATGCCTACCGACTATGGCCATTTCAGACTCGTACCTTTCCGCCAGAAGAGCAACGGTCTGGAACACCTGGCACTCATCAAAGGCGAATGGAAAGAAGACGAACCCGTATTGGTACGCGTTCACTCCTCCTGTATGACGGGCGACATCCTTGGCTCGAAACGCTGCGACTGCGGCGAACAGCTTCATAAGGCCATGCAAGCTATCGACAAAGAGGGCAAGGGTGTTGTCATCTACATGCAACAGGAGGGACGCGGCATCGGACTAATGAACAAAATTGCAGCATACAAACTCCAGGAAGAGGGTCTCGACACGGTGGATGCCAACGTTCATCTTGGCTTCAAACCCGACGAGCGCGACTACGGCTGCGGTGCACAAATGCTTCGCCATTTGGGTATCCACAAAATGCGGCTGCTTACAAACAATCCCGTGAAACGTGTAGGACTTGAAGCCTATGGACTGGAGATTGTAGAAAACGTACCCATCGAAGTGATACCCAATCCCTACAATCTGCGCTATCTCGAAACAAAAAAGAACCGCATGGGGCATACGCTGCACTTGAAATGAGGAGTATCGCAGGAATAGTGAAGAGAAAATACATCGTCTTTAACTCCTTTTAACTACTTTAACTCCTTTAACTCCCCAAAAACTTGTACTTTTGCATCCAAATTTAGAAACAAATGGCACAATTATCCAATCGATTGCAGCGCCTGGCACCATCTGCCACGCTGGCTATGTCGCAAAAAAGTTCTGAGATGAAGGCTCAGGGTATTGACGTAATCAATATGAGCGTCGGCGAACCCGACTTCAACACCCCCGACCATATTAAGCAGGAGGCCAAGATGGCCATCGACGAGAACTACTCAAAGTACTCGCCCGTGCCTGGCTACCCGTTCCTGCGACAGGCTATCGCCAGGAAATTGGAAAGAGAGAACCACTTACACTACTCTCCCGAGGAGATTCTCGTCTCTAACGGTGCCAAACAGAGTGTATGCAACACGGTCATGGCATTGGTAGACGACGGTGAAGAGGTAATCATCCCTGCTCCTTATTGGGTAAGCTACCCCCAGATGGTACTGCTGGCTGGTGGGAAGCCTGTCTTTGTTGAAGCAGGCTTCGACCAGAACTTCAAGATGACTGCTGCCCAGTTGGAGGCCGCCATCACGCCCAAGACACGCATGCTTATCCTCTGCTCGCCCAGCAACCCCACTGGTAGCGTCTACAGCCGTGAGGAATTGAAGGCTTTGGCTGAAGTGATCCTGAGCCACGAAGACCTCTTCGTCCTGGCAGACGAGATCTACGAACATATCATCTATACGGGCAAACATGAGTCGATAGCCCAGTTCCCTGGCATGAAGGAACGTACCATTATTGTCAACGGCGTGTCCAAGGCTTATGCTATGACTGGTTGGCGCATCGGATACATCGCAGCTCCAGAATGGATTGTGAAAGGCTGCAATAAATTGCAAGGGCAGTACACCAGCGGTCCGTGCAGCGTCAGCCAGAAAGCTGCAGAGTTTGCCTACATCAGCGATCAGCAGTGTGTGGAAGACATGCGGCAGGCCTTCGAACGACGCAGGGATCTGATTGTGAAGCTGGCAAAAGACATCCCCGGGCTGGAAGTGAATGTTCCAGAAGGGGCTTTCTATCTCTTCCCCAAGTGTTCAAGTTTCTACGGAAAGAGCGATGGCGAGACCACGATCAACAATTCGACGGATTTTGCTATGTACCTATTAGAAAAAGGGCATGTGGCAACAGTCGGAGGCGACGCTTTCGGCGATCCAGAGTGCTTCCGGATGAGCTATGCAACGAGTGATGAAAACATCATTGAAGCAATGAAACGAATCAAAGAGATAGTGTCAAAATTGAAATAAAACGAAAAAATCCACGTTAAAAGTTATTAATTAGACAAATATCACACTTTAATTTGTTACCTTTGCGAGGTGAAAATAACAGAGACTATTTATAAACTTTCATTTTTAATAACTAAAAAATTAAAATCATTCAATTATGGCAACAACAACAAAGGCTGCAGCCCCAGCTAAAAAGTCGGGCTTCCAAGGTGTTAAGAATGCATGGATTATCCTTGTAATTTGTGCTCTTGCAGGTTATGGTGTATGGTACTTCGTAATGGGTAACCCCGACAACTTCGTTGGTGGCGACCGTACTGGTCATCCCGCAAACCTTCTCGGAACAGTGTATAAGGGAGGTTTCGTGGTAGGTCTGATCCTTACCCTTCTCTTCACCGTTATCTGCCTCGGTATCGAGCGCTTCTTCGCAATCCGCACCGCTTCTGGTAAGATGAATCTGGCCAAGTTCACCGCAGACGTGAAGGCTGCTATCAAGGCTCAGGATTTCGCAAAGGCAAAGGATCTCTGCAACAAGATGCAGGGTACCGTTGGTAACGTTGTGATGGCTTCTATCAACATGTATCAGACTGTCGAGACTGACGACACCCTGAAGAAGGCTGCTAAGATCGCAAAGATCCAGCAGGCTCACGAGGAGGCTACACAGCTTGAGATGCCTACCCTTCAGATGAACATGCCTATGGTTGCAACCATCGTTTCTCTGGGTACCCTGACCGCTCTGTTCGGTACTGTGCTCGGTATGATCGGATCATTCCAGGCTCTGTCTGCAGGTGGTGGTGCTGACTCTATGGCTCTGTCTGCCGGTATTTCTGAGGCTCTTGTTAACACGGCATCTGGTATCTTGACCTCTTGGGTTGCTACCGTTGTTTACAACTTCTTCTCTAACAAGATCGATAAGCTGACATACGCCCTCGACGAGATCGGTTTCACAATCGCTGCAACATACGATTCTAACCACAACGAGGCTTAATCTTTAGTCCATTTTAAAACTTTCTAAACCGGTTTTAGTATGGCTAAAATTAAGATACAGAAAAAAGACATCTGGATTGACATGACGCCTATGTCAGACGTGATGACGCTGCTTCTGTG
>CAMNPN010000023.1 GCA_946548085.1 uncultured Prevotella sp.
TGACGCCGCTACAATACAGAGAAAGCCATTTTAAACTTTAGACCGATGATCAAGAAAAGATTCATATCTACGTATCTCTGCGCCCTCCTCCTGGCGATGGCGATGCAGGCGCAGCGCCCGGTGCCCAGCGAGAACCAGTTGCGCTGGCAGGACATGGAGATGTACGCATTCATCCATTACTCGCTGAACACCTATACAGATCAGGAGTGGGGCTTCGGCAATGAAGATCCCCAGCTGTTTAACCCTGAGAATCTTGACTGTCGGCAGTGGGCGCGTGTCTGTAAACAGGCAGGTATGCGTGGCATCATCTTCACCGCCAAGCATCATTGCGGGTTTTGCATGTGGCCCTCGGCTTATACGGACTATTCCGTGAAGAACTCGCCTTGGAAGAACGGCAAGGGCGATGTGGTGCGCGAACTGGCTGATGCCTGTCGCGAAGAAGGATTGGCGTTTGCCGTCTACCTCTCGCCGTGGGATCGCAATCATCCTGAATACGGGCGACCAGCATACGTCACCTATTTCCGCAACCAGTTGCGCGAGCTGCTCACCAACTACGGTGAGATCTTCGAGGTGTGGTTTGATGGTGCCAATGGTGGCGACGGTTGGTATGGCGGTGCCAATGAGACGCGAAAGATTGACCGCACGACTTACTACCAGTGGCCTGAGACATACAAGATGATCCGTGAGTTGCAGCCGAAGTGCCTTATCTGGAATGATGGCAGCGATCGTGGTGATTTGCGCTGGGTGGGCACCGAGGCAGGCAATGTGGGCGAGACGAACTGGAGTCTGCTTAACCACGACGGTGAAGTGCCCTACGAGATGTTGCACTATGGGGTGGAGGATGGCGACGTCTGGTGTCCGGGCGAGACAAACACAAGCATCCGCCCAGGCTGGTTCTATCATGAGACGGAGAATGAGCATGTGAAAAGCCTGTCGAAGTTGATGGACACCTATTATAAATCAGTGGGCCGCAACTCTACGCTGCTGCTGAACTTCCCCATCGCCCCTAATGGTCGCATCCACCCGAATGACAGTCTGCGTGGCATAGCCTTTAAGAAGATGATCGACGAGGTGTTTAAGGAGAATCTTGCTGAGCAGGCAGAGATCATCCGCGAAGGCAATACAACCATCATTGATTTCGGCAAACCAACGGCATTTAACCGTTTCCTGGCTGAAGAAGCTATCGCCAAAGGGCAGCGTGTTAAGAAGTTCTCGCTCGAAGCGCTTGTCGGTGGTAAATGGCAGCAGTTGAAGGATGCACTCGTGGATAAAGGTGACGGCCTGACCACCATCGGTCATCGCCGCATCATCTGTTTCCCTACCGTGACGGCTACGAAACTGCGCTTCACCATCACCGATTACAAAGACGTGCCCATTATCCAGAAACTAGGTCTCTATCTGGCTCCTGAGCTCACCGCCGACATCCCCGATTCCGGTGAGAAGAAATCGAGCAGCCTGCACATCTTCTTCAGCAGTCCCACACAGATGATGATGGACTGGGATGCGGAACAGACCATCAGCGAGTTCCGCTACCTGCCGCCACAAGAATCAAAAGAGGGCACGGTGACCCATTATACCCTTTGGGCATCCACCGACTGGTCGAATTGGACAAAACTGGCATCTGGCGAGTTCTCGAACATCGTGAACAATCCCATCTGGCAGAAGATCAGGTTTCAGCCCGTCAAGGCAAGAGTCTTGAAACTCGATGCCGACCGTCTGGCTTCAGGCGAGCGCATGGGCTACGGAGATATAGAAGTAGTAACAGAATAAACGTATAAGATATATGATGAGATATTTACTGACTATCGTGATGACGCTGTCTGTGCTGACGGGAATGGCACAGACAGAACAGTTCTGCATTGCCAAGAGTGGCAAGACGGCAACAATCGTTGTGGATGTGGATGACTGGAAAGGTGTCTTGATGGCTGCCCGCAACCTGGGCGATGATGTGCGGAAGGTAACGGGTGTTTCTTCGCAGGTGAACATGCAGTCACCTACTTCCGCTGGTCTGCTGCCCCATGAGCGCCAGAATCTCAAGGCGTCCATCCTCGTAGGTACCATCGGCAAAAGCCGTATCATCGACGAACTCATCAAACAGCGAAAGATAGATGTGCGTCAGGTTAAAGGACAGTGGGAATCGTATCTGATCGACGTGGTTGACGGCAATCTCGTCATTGCGGGCAGCGACAAGCGTGGCACCATCTATGGCATCTACGACCTCTCTGAGCGTATCGGGGTGTCGCCTTGGTATTGGATGGCAGATGCGCCTGTGAAGCATCAGGACGAACTGTATTATGATGGCGGGCGATTCGTCCAGCCATCGCCTAAGGTGAAGTATCGTGGCCTTTTCATTAATGACGAGTGGCCCTCGTTTGGCACGTGGTGTACCAACCACTTTGGGGGTGTGAACGCAAAGGCTTACGAACATATCTTTGAGTTGCTCCTGCGCCTGAAGGCCAACTATTTCTGGCCTGCCATGTGGGCAACGGCCTTCAATGAGGATGATCCCGAGAGCCCGCGACTGGCCGACGAGATGGGTATCGTGATGGGCACCAGTCACCATGAGCCGATGATGCGCTCCCATCAGGAGTATCTGCACCGCAAACAACAGGTGGGTCCGTGGGACTATGCGTCGAATAAAGCGCGCATCGACCAGTTCTTCCGTGAAGGTATGGAGCGCAATAAGGCTTACGACAACCTCGTGACGATCGGCATGCGTGGCGATGGGGACGTGGCGATGGGGAAGGGCGACGACCAAGAGAACATGAGGACATTGGGAAGCGTCATCGACGGCCAGCGCCAGATTATCAACGACATCTACGGACGTCCCGATGCCGTGCCTCAGCTCTGGACCATCTTTACGGAAGTGCAGCGCTACTACGATGCGGGGTTCACCGTGCCAGATGATGTCACGCTGCTGCTCTGCGACAACAACTGGGGCTATATCCGCCGTAAAGGGCGCGACTTTGAACGAAAGCGCAAGGGAGGTCTGGGACTCTA
>CAMNPN010000024.1 GCA_946548085.1 uncultured Prevotella sp.
CTTTGCCCAGTTCTCAACCTCGTTTGAGGGGATGTCCTCTGTATAGCACGTCACATCGTTCGAGGTATAGGCATTAGTGCCCTCTGCGCCAATGGCCGCCATCAGTTTGTCGTACTCGTTGGGTATGAAGTACTGGGCAGCCACCTGCGACACCGAATCGATCTCATGGTAAGCCTGCTTTCGCGCCTCTGGGTCTGTGAGTCTGCGATAGGCTTCATAGCGTTGCTCTATCTCTGCCAACAGCGGCGCCTCTGCCTCAGGGTTGTTCGTACCAAACTGTTTCGTCCCCTTAAACATCAGATGCTCCAGATAGTGGGCCAATCCTGTGGTCTCTGCCGGATCGTTCTTAGAACCTGTCCTCACGGCGATATAAGTCTGGATACGCGGTTTCTCGGCATTCACACTCAGAAACACCTTCAGACCATTGTCAAGGGTATAGATGCGGGTCTGCATCAAGTCGCCCTCAACAGTTTCATACTTGTAATCCTTGGCCTGCACACCCATTCCGAGTATCATACAAGCCACAGCCATCAACAAACGCTTTATCATATCATCTATAAACTTTAAACTATAAGCCGCAAACTAATTTTCATAGTCAGTCTCGTGGTCAAGCTTCTCTACGAACTCATCGAAGACTTCTTTCTCTACATCGCCCATAGCATACTCTTTCTCCGCATCCTTGCGAATCTCTGCAATCCAGGCTCGACGAGCCCTGACATAGTCGCCACGGATATGCTCGCAGGCCTTGACATCGAGCGAATCAAGCTGATAATAATCAAGTATCATCTGGTAGCTCCAAGCCCAACGGTAGTCGCTGTAGTGGTTGTTGATCTCCGTGAAGCGATCGAGCACTTGCTGGATATTGTCGATGACACCCGTCTTGATATCGCTGATGAGTCGCTGCTCTTCACTCTCAGGCAGCAACAGTCCGCTGAGGTCTATCCAGCGCCCCTTGCCAGTGGCTGATGCGGGTTGTCCGATATAGCCTTCTTTCTGAGCACGCTTCAGCACGGCCCCCATGTAGATACGCAGGGCGATATCGTAATACTTCAGTCCCTTGCGCAAAGAAGAGGCATTAATCACATACTCGTGGAAGTTGTAGGTCGACACATTGTCACCAGAGGCCTCGCGCAGGGCTTTCAAGATCTTGATTCCCTCCATGATCTCCCCCACGGTGAAAGGCGAAAGCCAGTCGAAGTTGATGATACTCTTCCGCGACTGCTTCGAACGCTTGTCGCGCTTAGGCCATTTCTTGATATCACGATAGAGACCCACGGTGGTAATATTTCTGCCCGGCACCAGATAGCAGTCATCGCCATAAGCCACCAGATAAGAGAACGGAAGATTGCGCGTGTCGGGATGGTGCATCAGCTTACCAAAACACACACTGAAGGCGCCGATGGTAGCAGGCATCAGGATATAGGCGCCTGAAGCCGTCTTCGTGCCACGCTCAAGCGTTCCCCAGTGCAAGGGGCCCATCTTATAGGCATGGTTGGAGAAGTTTGTATTCGATCCGGCATTATAGAACGAGAACTCTCCCCCGATGAGCAGCGAGCTCTTATGGTGCGAGGCCGAGAAGGGTCCGCAGAAGGCGGCACAGGCCTCACCGTTGGCCATGTACGAATTGGCAAAGAACAGGCTGGCCTCTGCCGTGAAGCCGTTGGTGACCTGACAGGCCTCACCCACAAAACAGTCTTGCATTTTCACGGAGTTATTGATAGAACAGCCATCACAGATGATAGAGTTCTCACAAATCACACCTGTACCGATAAACACAGGGGCATCCATCGACGACATCACCGTGCACTCCGACAGGCGAGCTGCGCCACTGATCTCACAGTCACCCTTGATGATGGTGTTTGTTATATCCTTGGCATTGATGATCTTCACATTGTTCCCAATATAGCCACGATCTGGACGTGTCACGCGGAGCTCGTCTTCAATCATTTGCTGGAGTGTGCGACGCAGTTCTTTGTCGCCATAGTGCTTCACCATAAACGATGCCAGTTGTGAGTTTAATTCACGGAAAATCGTCACATTGCCGTCGCCCATCTCATTGAGCACGCTGATGACCGAGCCCTCGCCGAAGGTGGCATCGTCTGTTGTCTCCAACGTGCAGATGTTCGATATATAGCAGTCGTTACCTATGGTGTAGTTGTTGATATAATTACCTACCTTCTCTATAAGGCAGTCGTTGCCAACAGTCACGTTGCGCAGGGTTGTGTCATTAATGCCGGAATGTTTGAAGAAACCTTTTGTCACCTCTACCTGCTTATTGAATTCTCCCAGACGAATATCGCCATAGAAAATTACTCGGTGGAAGTTGTAGGGCTTAAAGCCCTCTGCCACCATCACTCTCTGCCAGTCCTCAGCCCAGCAGCCATTGTTCTCCAAGACTTCAATCTCGGTTTGTGTCAGTTGTCTGTATTCAGTCATAGTCTTGATATAAAAAATCGTTATAGGGATATTTCTGTACGTGCAGTTCGCGCACTCGTTTGTAGAGTATTTCGCGAAGCTCGTTGATATTCTGTTTCTGCCGTGCAGAGATGAAGACGCACTCCATATAGTGCTGGTTCTCACCCGTACGTGCCATCCATGTTCGCTTCAACTCATCAAGCGTAATGTTTTCCTTCGTGGCAGGCGTCAGGTCGTCCTCCTCTTTCTCCACCCATGTATAGGCATCGATCTTGTTGAACACGAGTATCATAGGGGTCTCGGCACAGCCCAGTTCCTGTAGCGTGTGTTCCACCACACTGATTTGCTCCGCGAAGTCGGGATGCGAGATATCTACCACATGCACCAACAAGTCTGCCTCGCGCACCTCATCGAGGGTCGACTTAAAAGATTCAACTAAGTCTGAGGGTAGTTTACGGATGAAACCCACGGTGTCGGCCAATAGGAAAGGTAGGTTGTCGATGGCCATCTTTCTTACAGTGGTGTCGAGGGTGGCAAAAAGTTTATTCTCTGCAAACACATCGCTCTTTGACAGGAGGTTCATCATCGTCGACTTTCCCACGTTGGTATAGCCCACGAGCGCCACGCGGATGAGCCTGCCACGGTTCTTACGCTGCGTAGTCTTTTGTTTGTCTATCTCCAATAGCCGCTGCTTCAACAAAGTGATACGCTGAAGGATAATACGACGGTCCATCTCCAACTGCGTCTCACCGGGTCCGCGCAGACCCACCGAACCCTTGCCACCTCCAGAGCCAGAGCCACCGCCCTGACGTTCCAGGTGGGTCCACAGCCGTTGCAGACGGGGTAGCATGTAACGGTGCTGGGCCAGCTCCACCTGGGCTTTAGCCTCAGCGGTCTGTGCCCTCATAGCGAAGATGTCGAGGATGAGCGAAGTTCGGTCGAGGATCTTCACCTGCAACTCTTGCTCTATATTACGAATCTGCTTTGCAGAGAGCTCATCGTCGAAGATCACCATCCCCACTGGCTGAGGTTCTTTTTTTGAGGAAAGGGGAAGGTGGAAAGAGGAAGGAGGTTTGTCTGATAACTGTGTATTCTCATCCCACATTCCACTTTCTTCTTTCCTCGAATCTATCCACTCATCGTAAGCATCCTGACACGCCTTGATATATTGTTTGATTTCCTGAAGTTTGCCACTGCCAACATAGGTCGTCTGACTCGGACCGCCCACCTTCTGGGTGAACCGTTTCACCGTCACAGCGCCAGCAGTATCTGCTAAGAATTCCAATTCGTCGAGATATTCTTTCGTCTTGGCCTCATCTTGCTCCTTGGTAATCAGTCCAACCAGCACTGCTGTCTCGGCCTTCGCTTCTGATATTACAAATTCTTTCAATCTTAACTGTCTTTTTGCGCACAAAGATAAGGCTTTTCCACGAGAGTACGGACGGATTAACACACATTAATAAAAAAAATATCCCATTTCTCTTTCATTTTTTCAGATTTTTTGTATTTTTGCACCCAGATTACGAACCAACTAAACATTAAAACGTTATGAGAGTAATTATCCAATCAGACTATCAGAAGCTGTCGCAGTGGGCGGCAAACCACGTTATTGAACGTATTAACAAGTTCAACCCAACGCCCGACCACAAGTTCGTCCTTGGCCTCCCCACAGGCTCCTCCCCCGTAGGTATGTACAATGCCCTCGTCGAGGCCAATCGTGCTGGCAAGGTGTCATTCAAGAATGTCATCACCTTTAACATGGACGAGTACGTGGGCCTGCCAGAAACACACCCTGAGAGCTATCACGCTTTCATGGCCCGCAACCTATTCGACCACATCGACTGTCCCAAGGAGAACATCCACATCCTCAACGGTAACGCCCCCGACCTTATCGAGGAGTGTGCCAAGTACGAGGCCATGATACAGGAGGCAGGCGGCATCGACCTTTTCATCGGAGGTATCGGCCCAGATGGCCACATCGCCTTCAACGAACCCGGTTCGTCACTGCGCAGTCGTACCCGCATGAAGACTCTCACAACCGACACCCGTATCGCTAACAGCCGTTTCTTCGGCGGCAAACCTGAGAACGTGCCTGCTCACGCTTTGACTGTGGGCGTAGGCACAGTAATGGATGCCCGCGAGGTAATGATTTTAGCCAATGGCCACCTGAAGGCCCGTGCTCTCCAGGCAGCCATTGAGGGAAGTATCAACCATATGTGGACCATCAGCGCCCTTCAGATGCACGCTCACGGCATCATCGTCTGTGACGAGGAGGCCGCCGACGAATTGAAGGTTAGTACCTACAAGTATTTCAAGGACATTGAAAGCGACCAGTTGTTGTAATGAGAAAAGTTTTTTTATCCATATTATTAGCGTCATCAGTCTTCGCATGGGCTGGTGACGTTATCATTTCGTCACCAGACAGCAACCTTCAGGTCACCATCAGCGACGCAGGCGGACGGCTCTATTATACGGCCAGCCTCAACGACCAGCCGATGATACTCCCTTCGGCCTTGGGACTGAAGACCAGCATTGGTGACTTCAGCAAGAAATTGTCAATTGTCAATTCGCAATTGTCTCCTGTAAGCGACGCCTACTCGATGCGTGGCACCAAAGCCTCGAAGGGTGACTACAAAGCCACTAGGGCCGTACTCGACATCGAGAACGCTGACCACCAGCGTTTTTCTGTCGTCTTCCAGGTGTCAAACAACGACATCGCCTTCCATTATGCTATTCCGCGCCAGCAGTGGGAGGGCAAAGACACAAAACGTCTGCGTATCAGGAGCGAGTTAAGCAGCTTCAACTTTCCCAATGGCACCACAACGTTCATCTCACCACAGATAGGCCCAGAGACAGGCTGGGAGCAGACGAAGCCCAGCTATGAGGAAGTGTATAGCGCGGATGCCGCATTGGACACTGCCTCGAGATATGGTCATGGCTACATCTTCCCTGCCCTCTTCCACCTGCCACAGGGATGGGCGCTCGTCAGTGAGACAGGTGTAGGTTCAAACTATTGTGGGAGCCATCTCTCTGACTATCAGGCAGGTATGGGCTATACCATCGCCTACCCTGATACTGGCGAGAACAATGGTTTTGGCACCGCCTTCGCCGCCATCCCACTGCCTGGCAAGACTCCATGGCGCACCATCACCATAGGAGCCACACTCAAACCCATCGTCGAAACCACCATCAGCTATGACCTCGTCGAGCCCTGCTACGAGCCCTCCATCGCCTATCAGCCAGGGCGCTACACCTGGAGCTGGCTCATCTGGCAGGATCAGAGCATCAACTACGACGACCAAGTAAAGTTTATCGACCTCGCCGCCACAATGGGATTCGAATACTGCCTCGTAGACAATTGGTGGGACACGCAGATAGGCCGCGACCGTATCGCAGAGCTTTCGAAGTATGCCCAGTCGAAAGGTGTACACCTCTTATTATGGTATAACAGCAACGGTTTCTGGAACGATGCCCCACAAGGGCCTCGCGACTGCATGGCTACAGCTATCGCCCGCGAGCGAGAGATGCGCTGGATGCAGTCGATAGGCATTAAGGGGATCAAGGTCGATTTCTTCGGTGGTGACAAACAGGAGACGATGCGCCTCTACGAAGATATCCTCAGTGACGCCAACCGCTACGGCCTGCAGGTGGTCTTTCACGGCTGCACCGTGCCGCGCGGCTGGGAGCGGATGTATCCCAACTTCGTCGCCTCAGAGGCTGTGCTCGCCTCAGAGAACGTGTTCTTCAATGAGGATGCCGCCATCCGAGAGCCCTTCGACCTCACGCTACACCCCTTCTGTCGCAATGCCACAGCCTCGATGGACTGGGGTGGCATCATCATGAACAAGCGTCTGTCGCCAGACAACAAGAGTCGCCACCCACGACACACGACAGACATCTTCGAGATGGCCTCGGGCATCATCATGCAGACATCCGTACAGTGTGTGGCCATGCAGCCAAACAACCTAACGGAGCTTCCCCATTTTGAAATGGATTTCCTTCGTCAGCTACCTACGACGTGGGAGGAGACACGCTTCATCGACGGCTATCCAGGCTGCTATGTCGTCATTGCCCGAAAAGCCCTTAACGGGCGATGGTATGTTGCCGGCCTCAACGCCCTCAAGGAGCCACTGACGCTCACCCTCGACCTGTCCATGTTTGCACCAGGACAAACGCTGCAGTACTATGTTGACTCCAAGGCCGGCGAGCCCATACTCACCACACTGAAGCCTGACAAGAAGGGGCGCGCCAAGGTCACCATCCAGCCCAACGGAGGCCTCATCATACAGTAGCCTCTACTCGCCATAGGAATAACCCTCACCCACTCTGAAAGCAAAACAACTTGTTTTACTTTTGCACTGTTAGGGCCTTCTGCCTATCACATACAAAAGATCCCCCGCCAGGCACGCTGACAGGGGATCATCATAAAAAACGATTCCTATATAAATATCTCACGACATTTCTGCAACATTCTTCGTTGGTTCCGTCTTCTTGGGAAGGTCGAGTTCCTCGTAGACAGAATTGTTTGACTTGTATTCCGGTACAATCTGCTTCATCATTCGTACCGTCTCCATATCATTATACTTCTTCGAGATGGTTATCAAGTCGTCGATAGCTTGCTTCACCTCGTTGAAGTCGTAGGGTCGTACTTCAGCAATGCGGATCTTCTTGTGGAAGGTAGGCTTTGTAGTCTCCTTGTCGCCCAACACTTCCTCGAAGAGTTTCTCGCCCTCGCGCAGGCCTGTGTACTCTATTTTCACATTCTTCGCTCCTGAAAGGCTAATCATGCGCTTCGCCAGGTCAGCAATCTTTACCGGTCGTCCCATGTCGAAGACGAATATCTCGCCACCATTCCCTTTCGTGCCAGCCTCGAGCACAAGCTTACATGCCTCTGGGATGAGCATGAAATAGCGGATAATGTCGGGATGAGTGACGGTGACAGGGCCGCCCTTCCGAATCTGCTCTCGGAAGAGGGGTATGACGGAGCCATTTGATCCCAAGACATTTCCAAAACGGGTGGTAACGAACTGTGTAACTGGCTTGAAATCGGCTGCCAGTTGAAGTCCAGGACCGCCGTACTGCGTGGTTTTGATAGCGCGATCGAGCGTCTGAACATAGATCTCGCAAATGCGCTTCGAGCAGCCCATGACGTTGGTCGGATTCACAGCCTTATCCGTAGACACCATCACGAACTTGCGCACGCCGTATTTTACAGACAGGTCTGCAATAACCTTCGTACCGTAAACATTATTCATAACCGCCTCAGAGGGATTGTCTTCCATCATTGGCACATGTTTATAGGCGGCAGCATGAAACACATACTCTGGACGGAACTGGTTGAAGATGGCATCCATGCGCGACATGCTGCAGACGGTGGTTACCACAACATGCACATCGATATTTGGATACTCCTTGGCCATCATTAGCCGCAGGTCGTGCTGAGGTGTCTCCGCCTGATCGATAAGCATCATTGATGCAGGCTTACAGGTAGCAATCTGACGTACCATCTCTGAGCCGATGGAACCAGCAGAGCCTGTAATGAGGATGCGACGGCCGCTGAGCAACTCACTCACCGACTTCATGTCGACCTTAATCTCGGCACGCGGCAACAAGTCTTCTACCGACACCTCCTTGAGCTGAATATCCTCCATATCCGACTTGTCATCCTCCTCGCCAGGCTTCTCAACCTCAATGGCGTTCTGGGCCATGAATATCTTAACGCCATTGCTGATGAGCAGATCCTGCAGATCCTGGTTCTTACGGAAATCATTGGTGCGGTAGGGTGACACAAGTACAGCACCGATATGATAGTCGTCGATCACCTTTCGCAGATCGTCCTCCATCGTAAACACCTTTTCACCAACAAGCTGATTATGACGCAGGCGACGGTTGTGAGAGATAAAACCTTTAAGAATGAATCGCCGCGGGGTCTGGGTGCGGATACTCTCTGCTAGGCCCACGCCGCCACTCTGTGCACCATAGACCAACACCCGCAAGGCACTATTGTCAGCGGTAGACACGTCGTAGACGGTCTTCACCAGCACACGCATAGCCCACATCAAGAGCGTAGCAAGGACGAACATCAGAACAATCTGACGGCCTGACAGCGGCTCGAAATACTGACTTGGTGCCGAGAACATGAAATAATGTACACCCAAGGCCAGCACCAGCGACACAATATTTGCATACGCCACTCGCATCAGGTCGATGAATGAGGAATAGCGCACAATGCCTGCATAAGTATGGAAATAACGGATACCAATAACACTCAAACACAGATAGACGAACAACGAAGCAAGTAGTGTCGGCATACGCATTGTCAGATCAGCCCAGTTGGTGAAAATCCAGTAGCTGATGATACCCGATGCCAATAGGATGAGCATATCAAGCACGAAGATGCTCCAATAGGGCAGTGAGTTTCGGCGGAAATACCAATTTGCCAGTTTACGGAAGAAAGTCATAATAACAAAATAAAGAATTAGATGATATTATTCTTGATTGTATCAATGATTCGGACGACATCGTCATCAGAGACCATTGGTCCGGAGGGTAGACAGAGTCCCTTCTGGAACAGTTTTTCGCTAACGCCATTGACATAGGCAGGCGCATCGCGATAGACGGGTTGGCGGTGCATGGGTTTCCACAGCGGACGCGATTCGATGCCAGCCCTGTCGAGAGCCATGCGCATAGCCTCCACATTACGATTCGGTTCACAGTCAGTATGCACAGGGCCGCCACCATGTACCTGCCCTGCCGCTCCGCCTATGGCTCCGTTTACAGGCTGTTCGTAGGCATGCTCTTCGCCCACAACATGCAGGTCTTCATCGAGCAGGATGGTGTTCAGCCAGAAGTTAGACTTCATCTCCTGCGGCTCGTCATGGAACGTGATACCCTCGACTGCGGCAAAGGCGTCACGATACATCGCTGCAATCCTGCGATGATGGGCAATATGCTCGTCGAGTACATGCATCTGCCCACGACCAATGCCAGCACAGATATTACTCAAGCGATAGTTGTAGCCCACTGCCTCATGTTGGTAATATGGGTAAGCCTCACGAGCCTGAGTGGCATACCACATGATGAGGTTACGAGCCTCGGCATCAGGACATATCAGCGCTCCACCACCCGAAGTGGTGATAATTTTGTTACCATTGAATGACAGCACGCCATAGCGGCCAAAAGTGCCAACGACACGATTCTTATACCTGGACCCGAAGCCCTCGGCAGCATCCTCTATCACAGGGATATCGTAATGCTCTGCGACAGCCATGATCTCATCGATCTTGGCTGGCATGCCATAGAGATAGACTGGCACGATGGCCTTCGGCTTATGCCCTGTCACGGCAATACGGTCTTTGATAGCCTCTTCAAGCAACTGCGGATCCATATTCCACGTCTCGGTCTCAGAGTCGACCATCACAGGCGTGGCACCCAGATACTTGATAGGATGCGTTGACGCACAGAAAGTAAAAGTCTGTACCAACACCTCGTCGCCAGGCCCCACGCCACAAGCCAACAGTCCAAGGTGTACGGCCGCCGTTCCTGATGACAAAGCAACAATCTCCTTAGAGGTTACAGGCGTACCGTCTGCGAGCTGTCCGACATACTGCTTCAAGTCTTCCTCGAAGCCATTGACATTCGGTCCGAGGGGTACAACCCAGTTTGTATCGAATGCTTCCTGAATATACTTTTGTTCCCAGCCAGCCTCACTCATGTGAGCCAGGCACAAATAGATTCTATTTGCCATTATATAATGATGTAATGATGTTTTCAATTTCCGAAATTTGAGAGATTCTATGCTGTGGCAGCATTGGCTGCGGCAAACTGAAGTCCTGCTGATGGATATGAGAGCCATCGTCGAGCAGGCAGATTGTCGTCCAGCCCAGACGATTAGGCGCTACGAAATCTTTAGCCGGATTATCCCCTATATAATAATAGGCGCACGAAGGATAGCGCTCCATAAAATGTCTGAAAGGCTCCTCCGAAGGTTTGTTGAAGCCTGTCTCTTCTGACACCATGATATCCTCTGGGTCAATATAGGCTGACAGCCCTAACGCTTCCACCTTATGTCGTTGGGTAAGACTCCGTCCATCTGTGACAAGACCAATAATGGCATACTGGTGCAGATGGTCTAACAGACTCTTGGTTGACCTATCAAGCCTGATGGCTGGTATATGGGTGCGATAGCTCATCAACAGATCATCGACTGTCATGTCCAACCCATACGTATCAATCAGCCGCATAAAGACATTCTCACCATCCTGCCACCAACGGCACATACGGTCGAAGATGCCTTCGAGCGCGTAGCGTGACTCTACCATGACAGCAATCTCACGATAAGCCGACAAGAGATAGTCATGCTCCCTGTATAGCGTATCATCTAGGTCGAAGACCGCCACCCTACTTTTTTGCGTCATAGACGATGATATCATTATCGTATCGAAGCATCAGCGTACGATCGAGCCATGCTTCAGAATAGTTGACAGTTTCCCCGAGCAAATACTCTCGTATCAAATACTCGGCGTAGTTCGCCTTGGCATAATAAGAGAGCGGAAATCCGCCACCAAAACGCGGATTAACTTCTATTCCCTTTACGTCACCATCGCTGTCGCGATAAAACAGCTGGAGGCAGATACAGCCCCTAACACCTTCGAGTACCCCCAGTCTTTGTCGTAAGAATGTCACGATGCCGTTCTTGCGGGTGATACCTTTATTGATCTCGCCTGCACGAATTTCAATCCGTTCACGTGGCACAATACCTTTTACACATCCATCAAGGCCGTAATACATGTCGACTGTAAACTCCTTATACTCCTTAGGGTCAATATACTCCATAAAGATCAGCTTCGGATCATTGAGGATATCCTTAGAAAGTTCCTCTTCACGGCGGATGACATGAATATTGGTACTCAGGGAACCATCGTAGGGTTTAGCAAACATTGGGAATACAGGATGCTGCTTATCAAGAGGCTTAGGCACGGCAATACCTGCCTGCAAAAAGAAGTCCTTCGTCAGACGTTTGTCACGGCACACCTTTATAAAAGCCTTGTCAGACACAGCCAAGCGTACCCCCTGGTCCATAAACCGCTGGTAATTCTCGGCAAGAATGAGTAATTCCGTATCAATCGTAGGGATGACAACTCCTATCTTCTTCTCACGACAGATTTCAAGGAGACTGTCTATATAGTTATCAGCAGTACAACGGGGCACAGGTATGCACCCGTCGGAGACGATACCAGCAGGTGCCATTTCAGGACGCATATCCGTCGTGTAGACTTTAGCGTCGAATTCCATATCCTGCAGCGTTCGCTGAAATATCTGTACCAGCACCACTCGTTTTCCTGCTGAGGTTATCAGTATATTTCGATTCATATCAGTTATGTCCATTAAAGAATTCCATCGTGGCATGTCCCTGTTCGGAAATATCAGCACGCTTCAACACTTTCTGAATAGTCAGCCATACCACCTCTAGATCCGTCTTCAGCGAAACATGGTCGACATACCAAACATCCAGTTTGAACTTCTCTGTCCAAGAGATAGCGTTACGTCCATGACATTGTGCCCATCCACTAATGCCTGGCCGCACCTCGTGACGACGAGCCTGCTCTTTAGAATAGAGAGGAAGATACTGCACCAGCAAAGGACGTGGTCCTATCAGTGCCATGTCGCCCTTGAGAACATTGAGCAACTGCGGCAACTCATCAATCGACGTGGAACGTACAAACCGTCCCACCCTCGTCAGGCGTTGCTCATCAGGGAGCAGATTACCATAGGCATCACGCTCGTCTGTCATGGTCTTATATTTGATGATCTTAAAAATCTTGCCGTCCTTACCAGGCCGTTCCTGTAAGAAGAAAGCCCCAGCACCTTTGTTGGCCACATGTAGCCATAGGGTAACCACGACCAGTAATGGCGAGAGGCACACCAATGCGATGAGTGCAATCAGGAAATCCAAGAATCTTTTCAAAAAAAACTTATACACTTGTTGGTAGAATGTGATATGTGGAGTAATACATTTTATGAGGAAGTTGGCATGACGATATCGTAAAAATCGTAGAGGCATTGCCGCACGAACCCTTGCTCAAATCGGCACCCAATCATATTCCTGGCATGTGATGCCATATAGGAACGTCTCCGCCGATCGCTCATTATACGCCGCATGGCAGCCAGAAGAGCATCACTATCTTGAGGCGGTATGATGTATCCATTCTCGTTCTCCACAATAATCTCACGAGAGCCATTAATATCAGTAACGATACTAGGCAATCCCATTGCACCTGCTTCGAGAACTGTATTGGGGAATCCCTCACGGTAACTTGGGAAGACAAAGCAATCGGACGATGCATAGTAGGCCAACAAGTCGTCGCCAAACTTCGGTCCCACATAAGTAACAGAAGGATTCGACTCCATGATGTTAAACGACTCTTTTGACACAGGATCCAAACCATCTTCACGTGGCCCAATCAGTAGCAGGCGTACATTCTTGTCTTCATGAGACAGCTTGTCGAAGGCCTCACATAGTTCATTGATACCCTTATCACGTACGATGCGCCCAACGAAGAGGAAGGTGAAACAATGCTCATCGCGCAAAAGACGGGCTTTCTCCATCACCTCTGGTCTACGGCTATAAAAAGCCATATCCACACCCATTACGTTTCCAAAGCCAAGCACACGTAAGGGCTTGGTAGTAATGCCATAGTCAAGGAGATCTTTCTTTACTCCCTCGCCTTCAGGAATAACATGCGTAGCACAACGGCAGGTAATCTTATCCGTCAACATCAGTAACCTACGCTTAAACCCCTTTGCCGTTGGGAACACAAGCCCTGTAAACGTATGTATCCTCACCGGCACATGCGTAATACGAGCTGCAACCATACAGAGCAGTCCCGCCTTCGGTGTCATGGAATGAACCATTGAAGGCTGCTCCTCGCTGAACACCTTAATCAAGCGACACAAGGCAACAAGGTCTTTCCATGGAGAGATATGCCGTTCCATCGGGATCGCAATGGTACGAACACCTTCCCGTTCAGCAATAGCTTTCATCTCCTCACCAGGTGAAGACAGGGCCACGACTTCATATTTCTCGTTTAATATTTTCAGCAAGCCACGGCAAAAGGTATCGAGAGACTGTGGAACCGTAGTGGCACGAATGATTTTCATAATGGTATCAAACGCTTTAAAAAAGTATTATGCTGTATTTTGAATTTCAGATTGCTACCAAAAAGGCGATAACCAAGTTGTATCAGGTTATATTTTATCACAGCCTGCAACCATATACGATGGAAATCCCACTGAGAACCTCCAAAGCTCAGCACAAAGGCACGATAATCATCCTTCTTCTTGTATATCGGATCATTAGTGGTACCACCTATACGAAACTTGGCAAGCGGTTTTTCGACAAGAAGGAATTTTGCTCCTTGCTTATAGAAACGGCAGAGCAGATCGATGTCCATCATATAGCGAAGGTCAACTCGATATGTACCATATCGCTGGTAGGCATCTTTTCGAACAAAACGAGCTGGATGAGCCACGTTATACTGAAGTCTCAGTTTATCGAATGTCACGTCTGGATAGCTGGGGAATGTCTCGTCAGTATTCTCATCCCAGAAAAGGATAAGGCCACTATAGACATCCACCTTAGGATCATAATGCGCAGCCACCTCCTGCAATGCCCCAGGCAGCAGGATATCATCAGAATTAATGATGCCGATAATCTCGCCACTAGCACGGGCAACACCTTTGTTAAAGGCATCGCTGATACCCTTATCCGGCTCAGAAACAAGCACTTGAATTTTGTCCTGATACTTCTTGACAATGTCAAGCGTACCATCTGTCGACCCTCCGTCAATAATCACATACTCCAATGCGGGATAATCCTGCATCGTCACACTGCGGATGGTTTCTTCGATTGTTGCAGCACTATTATAAGTGATTGTAATAACAGATATGCGTGGACACATGGTGCACTAATAGATATTCATAAGAACGGCCAAGCGGAAATTATGATAAGTTTCCCGGTCGCTACAACGGAAACGACGGTCACGAAGAAGACCTAGACGCTGCCTCAGATGCGTCTTTCCTGAAATGAAGTCTGACAAAATACTCTGGTTCTCCTCTGGCATCATATCGAAGAATCCCTTAGAAATCTCTTGGGCGAGTTTCGAACGTGAATGCAAATCGCGCTTCACCAAGCGTCCTGTACGATGCTTCCATTCTGTCATGACAGAAGTAGATTGTCCTGTCACATTGCCACCATGCTGACGATAAAGGATATGAGGGATATGATCGAACACCACATGAGCACCAATAGCCTGGGCCACATCGTAGATCCATACATCGTGCATGCTCAAGTACATGGGCTCGTATTTAAGAATGATATTTCGCAAAGCACGATTCATCACCATCGTACAACCACCCACGAACTGATAGACCAAAGACTCGCCAAAAGTCAGCCGTGGATGGATAATTACACTGTTCACACGATTTAGGTCTTTATCAACCAACTCTGTCTGACAGAAATAGAGTGCTGGACGCTTCTCATATGACTCCAGTTTGTCAACAGCTGCCTTCAGCTTATCAGAGAGCCAGTAATCGTCCTGGTCTGAGAAGGCATAATAGCATGAGTCGCCAGCATGGCGTAGTAGTTCCATGAAACTGCGTGCTGGACCTACATTCTCACCTTGATACCACGTGAGACTTTTCTTTTGTTGCCACTGATTCAATATGTCATGAGTATGGTCTGAAGAGCCATCGTCACGCACAAGTATATCTGTCACGACATCTTTCTGGGCAGCAATCGACTCAAGTTGTTCCTCCAGATAAGCCTCTCCATTAAAAGTAGACAACAATATAGTAACTTTTTTCATCTTAGCATGCAATTATCAACCACCAACGGTTTGTTTTCTTCCTCCACTGTGCCTAAGCCATCCGACTCTAACAGAAGCTCCCTCTTTTGTTTTTCCATTTCTGAGGTTTTATTGACAATGGCCATAAACATAGCTAATGCAGTTAGGCCTATTGAGCCCAGCAGGAGAGGATTCGTACCAGACAGAATTAGGAAGAGTACATATCCCTGAGTATATCGCTTTAAGAACAAGGATCGGGGATAATACTTCCACAACCAGAAATAAGGGGCAAAGAAGAAGAATATGAAGCATATTCCAACGGGAAGACCGTACATACGCAATATATCCATATAAGATAGCTCTGTATATGAAAGCCGCATATTACGCCCTTTGGCAAAGAACTCGCTACCTAATCCTGCCCCCCAGATGGGATGCCCTTTATCTTCTATATCTTCAACATAGGATTCGAAGTTGTCATATTTCACTTCATTTGACTTCTCGTTCTTCTGAGTAGCTAACATATAGGTCAGAATTATCAGCATTCCCAAAAGTGCCACAGCTGAAAGCCGTGTCATAAATTTGCCAATGAAGTTTCTATCATACAAGTAAATAAGTAGTATCAGCAACTGAACAAGCATAGGGGTTCTAGAGCCTGCAACCATCAGAGACAGGAAAAGAACGGCTGAAAACAACAATTTAAATCGCCCTTTATACTGGTAAAGATTGTATATGAACGAGAATATAATAAGCGAGCCAGCCTTCAGATAAAGGCCATTGACAGAAAAGCCCAAAAAATTACGGTTATAGGCCATCGTAAAATTATCTGAGGCATTACAGTAATCATAGATAGCAGCAAGGAAAATGCCACCAAGCTGCGACAAGAAAAATAGCACCAAGGTAACAATCGACATTATTATACCATTGATCCATATAGCTTTCAGGAGCACATCCAACCTCATTGTCACTATAAAGAGGAAGATACATATATACAACATCGATCTCACCTGACTTGTGGCATAAGCAGAATCTTTCAGTTCTCCAGTAATATACGCTATAAACGCGCCCCACAACGGAATGAGAAGAATGGCAAGAAAGGTTACCCTATTTATAGGTGCAAGATATACACGCCGTTTCAGACAATAGATAACACCGTAAATCACCAACACAGCAAACAGCAGATCCTTTAGCCGCGAGTGGAAACCCGTCGGATCCAATGACAAAGTCAACAGGAAAAGGAAATACACAGCATCTATAAAGCGCATAGTCGGAGATAAGTTTCTTTTAACTGTTCTGATATTTTCTTTTCATCATGTCGCTGATGGGCAACATTCCAATTATCGTCTGCAAGAGACCTCGCCTTCGTGCTATCCTCACGGAGTTCAATAATCTTTGAAGCCAGATAGAACGGATCATTCATTGGGACAATCATATCCTTGTCATATTGTTCGCTGAACAATGACACGACTCCCCCTGTATCCGTTGCAATCACTGGCATACCAAGAAACTGAGCCTCGCACACCGCATTGGGGCTATTGTCGGAATAGGACGTATGGACATACATATCAGAACCCAACATCTCTTGAATCATTTCGGTGGCATTCATACTGCCCATCATTTTAAGGCCGACCTCGCAAGCCTTCACTTTTGTCAACTTCTCAAATTCCCTAATATCATCATCCGTGCCACCAATCCATTTCCATTTGACCTTAAAATCCGTATTCTCCCGGATGAGCTTGGCTGTCTTCAATACGACATCAGGTCCCTTGATTGAATAACAGGCACCTATGGTAGTCAGTACGATTTGCCTGTCTGCCACACGTGGTTTCCATCTCTTCTTGCAATTAATGAACTCATGACGTAAGGCCTCATCGACATGAAAGATTTGGGCATTTTTATTGTAGAACCTGACAACAGCCTGATCCCATCGTGTACGACACATGAAATATCTGTTGCTCCTCAGTATCTCTTCCTCACGACGATGACGCTCCAAAGAAAGATTATAATACTGATATCTTGCGAAGAAGCCCAACGGATGAGTGAGCAACTCAGGTTTTAACCTATCGAAAAGGCTACTTTGCCCTGGTAACAAAAGACTGTTTCTAATCTGTGACCAGAATCCTTGGATATGGATAACCACAGGTATTTTCACATATTTGGCCAACAATCCAAAGCACCATTCTGAGCCAAAGACATGAATCAAGTCAGGTTTATTCTCTTCAACAATCTTCAACGATTCCGAGATGATAAATTCATCAACCTCACGATAAGTCATCATGTCTTTTATAATCTGCCTTTTCCCATATCGACAGATATTGATGGGTATAATCTTAAGCCTTCCTGCTTCTTCAATTTCTTTTCTATGAGGCGAATAATTCTCATACGCAACCACCAGCTCCAAGTCCTCAATGCCCACTGCAATCCGTAATAGCGACGAGATCCACCCTTTGCCTTCAATTCCGGTATTCTCTTTTGCATTCAGAGAGATTGGTGTTACGGAAAACCATAGAACCTTCATCTTACAACTGTTTAAAATCCTAACCGCGCACGACGCCAATTTGCCACCTTCGTATTGAATAGACGCCACTGGACATATGCATAAGGCATCGCTCTGAAAAGAGAAGACACTACTCTTGGCATCAATCCTCCTTCGAAATGCAAATCAGGCACCTTCCTTACTAAATCATCTATAATTTCTTTCCGTTCTGAAGGGCTACTAAAAACACTGATAATACAATCTATTGCATAATTGAAGAACAGGTATATGTTTCTTTTCTGCCTCCTGATAACCACTTCTGGTAGATTGGGAATCTTTGTCAGCCGCCATGAATTAGCGATTGCCGTATTATAATCCATCGCATTTTTCATGGTGAAGGAGTAAGTACACGAGCGCTGTCTAATTCTATATATATAATATAATAGGTGTAAGCCTATGACACGACTGGCTTTAAGATAGCATTCCTGTAAGAACGGTATATCTTCATAATATACACCTGGTTCGAGTCTGATATGATTGTTATTAAGGAAAGACCTCTTATATAAGATACGCCAGATAAAGCTTCCTACACCAGGATCATAATCTTCAACGTAATAGTCCAACCCCGTCTTGTCTACAACCTGAGTATCCACAAACTGAGCATCGTAGACGGATATAATCTCTTCATCATTCAGCCGCATAAAATCAGCGACCACCATATCTGCATGAGTTTCCAAGGCCTTCTTTAATAGCACAGAGAGACCACCATCCATAAGCAAATCATCTGAGTCCACAAACAACACATAATCTCCTGTGGCCTTCTCCATCCCTGCATTTCGAGACACAGATGGACCTGCGTTATTTTGATTGATAATAATGATGTTATGATGTCGAATCCTTACGTCCTCCACTACCGTTATACTATTATCCGTCGAGCCATCATTGATAACAATGACCTCAAAATCTCCATCATACAGTCCCTGTCGATAGATACTTTCCAAACAGGGACCTATGTATTGTTCTACGTTACAGACAGGTATAATGATACTGAGTTTCATATTCAAATCTTATTAAAAAGCAAAAGCACGGCTTTTCTCATCCGCTCCTGCCAGTTTGAAGCTCGTTGATACTCTGGAGACATAACAATCTTCCACTTATTCCTGATAGAGTCCTTATAGTGAAGGAACACATTGAGAATCTCCCGATCCTCATCGCCAAGAAGAGGCTGGAATGATTGATAAAATTCTTCAACCATCTGAGAGTTCTTTGCATCAGATGTAAAGAAGAACTTAACATCGTCAACGATTCTATCCCAGAATTTCTGTTTTTTGCCTATCATATTACCGCCATGAATACGGTAGTAGAATAACGGACTTTGACAATAAACAGACTTGCCTAGGAAATTACAGATCAAGCACATCCATCTGTCGTGCCATGCATATTTCGGAGGATTTTCATCATAAAGCACCAAGGCACTTCTATTAAACACCATACTGCATCCCTGTTCTGTAGGGTAAATCATCACATTCTGTTTAGTATAATGTGGAGTTTCCATATGGAAAGTGCCTAGGACGCTCATGTTGTCGTCTACGAACAATGAATTGGAAGAGAACAGCAAAGGTGTTTTCTGATCAGAATCCTCCAAATAACGACATGCCGTTTTCAATTTGTTCGGCATCCAGATATCATCCTGATCAGAAAATGCATAATAATCTATAGGAGTAGGATATCCTAATGCTTTCTCCGCAAGAATGGAAAAGCTCCTGACAAAGCCAACATTCTCTGATGTCTGCCATTCCATGTTAGGAAATTTCTCGGCGTACTCCGCAAGGATAGCACAGGTCTGATCTGTTGAGCCGTCATCTCTAACCATCAGGTGAACGTTTACTTTTTCTTGATGAAGGATACTATCCAACTGTCTTCTCAAATAAGCCTCACCGTTGTAGGTAGACATCAGAACCAAGACATTCGTCTCCTTCTTTAGGCTCGATATACCAAGATTCCTAAGTTCTTCGTTCTTATATCTGAGCCCAGACAGGATACCCTTGAAAATCGCTGCCGTCTTTTTAAAGCGCTGATTCTCAAACAAGAACACCAAGACAATTGCCTTCAACCAATAGTGGAAAAAGTTTTTCCTCAGATAGTCTATCTTTGGATACTTCCTAATCAGAATGATATTATTACGATAGATATCATAAAGCCGCTGAGGACCATAATTTCTGAGTTCCAGCTTGTGTCCAAATACCGTAACAACCTGTGTGATACCAAAGCGTTGAAGCAATGACGCATCCTTTACCTTATACTTCTTAATCTTACATTGATGTGCCTGTAGGAAGAACTCATCATCGACAGAGGCGATGGTATACGATTCATTCCAACCACCTATCTCATTGACAATCTTTACAGAGGCAAGCATCCCTGATGTAATAGGGATATCTATTTCTTCATATTCTGACGAGACAAATTCTTTGTTCATCTGGGGTGTCCATATGCCAATAGGGGCATCCTCGCAGAGGACAGTTTTTGCCACATAGAAATAAAAGTTCTCAAAATAGGAGTCTTGGTCCATTGTCAGCAAATAGTCGTACCCTTTCTCATTGGCATATTCCCAAGCAAAGTTTAACGCTCTCGAAATACTATTGATACCATCACCGAAATATTCTACTTTCTCGTGAATTATGAACCTATAATCCAGTTTGTCTGGAGAGGGGGTGTTCTCCCATATTAAGACCTTGTCAACGTGTTCAATAAACGCTTGGACATTCCTGACAAGCAGCTCTTTCTCAGGATAATATGTTACAACAATTGCAAGTATTTTCTTTGATTCCATCTTCAAAGCCTTAAAGTCTGCCTGACAAAATCAACCATTTTAGCAGCCGACCTTCATTCGCATCATAATAGGGATATATAAAATGACGTGAGAACAACATATAAATCTTTGAGATAATACTCTTCCGGCATACAATAAACCGTTCAAGAAGCCTGCGGTCTGAGCTGTCTAACTTAGAGGAGAAATGATCATAGAACTCCTTAGCCATCTCCACATGATTGGTAACAGGCGGTTCTACAAACAGTATTCGATAGACTCTAACAATCTTACTTTGCTCTCCTTCAAGACTACCGGCATGGAGGTTAGCCAGCGCATTATTCTCATGCCTGCGGTAATAAAAAAGGGGATTGTGATGATAAGTCACACTGCCAAGGAAATAACATATATGATACAACCAACGGTCATGCCAAGTCAGTTTGGGCTCACACGACGAATATAGTTCGGCGGCCTTCCTGTTGAACACCATACTACAACCTTGCTCTGTACCGAAAACAAGTACATTCCCTTTCCTGAATTTTGGTTGCGGCCCCTTATGGAAAAGTCCTATTTCATTCCCGTCAGCATCAATCTGCATTGAGTTCGAGGTAAAGAGGTGAGGCCTCGAGTCATCTTTACCAGTCAGGGCAGAGCATGCCGTTGCAAGTTTCTCTGGCATCCAGATATCATCCTGGTCTGCAAAGGCATAGAAATCTACTGGCGATTCCACCTCCAAAGCCATTTCCACCAAAGCAGAAAAACTCCTGACGAAGCCAACATTCTCACATGCCCGATATTCTATATTCTTATGCTTAGAAGCATATTCCGAAAGGATTGAACATGTCAGATCTTTAGAACCATCGTCTCGTACCAATAAACGGACATCAACACCACTCTGGGAAAGGATGCTGTCGATCTGTTCTTTTAAAAACCTTTCACCATTATAGGTAGACATCAAGACCAAGACAACCGGATTCATCATGCCTCAGGCCTCCTCAACAGCTTTACTTTGACAAACCATCCAAAGAAGTCGCGGTCTTTTTTCTCAATCATTGCATAAACGACAGCCGAGAAAACCATCACGAACAATGCTCCTTTAACAAAGAACTGAATGACGTGTGAATCACTCACGGTGAACAATCTGAGAACAAATGCCACTGAGAGGCCTACCATCATAAACGGTAACAGATCGTGGAAGAAGATGTACCGTGAATCAATTTTCAGTTTCTTAGGCCAATAGTAGAAATAATAGAATGACATTTGCATGATATTGCAGAGTGTTCCTGAGATAGCAATGCTTCTGGCACCGTAGTATGGTATGAGGAACCAAAAGACGATAACCATCGTGATGTATGAAAAAGCGGAATAACGCGTGATAAGACGAATATCCGTACCAGCATATATGATGGCCGACATCCCTGCATTATGGCTTCCCAAGAGATTGATAAAATAAAAGTCCATCCACGGCACAAGATACATAAATGAGTCTCCCAGATACATATGCATCACATCTGGAGACACACTAAGATAGGCAAAAGTAACGAAACTAATGACAATGACCAGATATTTCGTACCCTGATAAGCTACCCGCTCAATCACTTCCCTGTTGTGCAGGGCAACAGCCTTTGTCACTGAAGGGAAAATCGCCGAATTAAACGAGCCACCTATAAACCCTAAGAAAGAATATATAGAAAAAATGATATTGTAGTCAGTCACCTCACTCGAATTACATCGTATGCCCAGCAGTATCGGCTGTAACTGCAAAGCCCCCCAGGTGAGCAGCGAAACAGAAAAGATGTTCATGCTATAAGGCAAGGTCTCCTTGAACAACTCTTTATCGAAATGGGGACGGAATGAGATATCTGGAATGATGGCCTTTATCTTTCGAATGGAAAGAATTGTTCTGTAAATTAATCCCAAAAAGACCAGACCGGCATAGTATTCAACTATTGAGAACTTGAAAACGAGTGTCAATACCAGCACCACAACATTCAACAGATTGCCTATAAAACTGATCTTGCTAAAGAAATCCACATATTCAGCACCCTGAATCAATTGTCCAAAGCAACTTGTGTACCAATTGAAGATGGCATTCAGGGCAATGATATACAACAGACTTCGCAATATCACCACCTGCTCAGGCGTTACTTGGAAGACATCATCCACAAAGAATGATATGGCAAAGATGATGAGTGCATTAATAATACCTATCGAACCATAAAAGGTAATACTGGTACCAAACAACCTTCTGACATTCTCTATGTCGTTCTTCGCCAAATAATTGGAGAAATATCTGAGATTGGTATTCGAGAACCCGAGGTCCAATAACGTCATGTAGACATTAATAGACAATGCCAATCCAATCAGTCCGTAGTCGGCTTTACCGTAAAGTCCAATCAGTATAGGCACTGCCACGAAAGCATAGGCAGCACTCAGAAACTTACTGGCAATCGTCCAGATAACACCGTCGGCAATCTTGTTGATTGTACTCATCTCTTATCCTGGAAAAGAAACCGTATTTTTAAAGAATCTGGT
>CAMNPN010000025.1 GCA_946548085.1 uncultured Prevotella sp.
TTAACCCTTTTCATCATCTGCCGACGGGCCTTACTCAAAGAGAGAGCTGTAAGGAATCGTTATGTTCAGCGCACAATCCGCTTCTTGCCGTTCTGGATATAGATGCCTGGCCGTAAAGGCGTGCTTTCGGATATACGTACACCAGTCAGTGTATAGATTCCGTCGGGTGTGTTCGTTTTTGTCCTGACGGCATCAATACTTGTGGAACCGCCAAGTGTCATCACGTCTTCATCCTTGGGGTTTACTTTCAGATAGGCCTTGTTTGCCATCAGGAACAGGTCCTTGTACAGGCGGCCAGCAGGCGGTTTTGAGACGAAGGCCAGCTCTCCTTTATCATTCAGTCCGAGAACGCGCATGGTAAGGGCATCGAAAGGGGTTGTGTTATGATGTCCTGCCACACTTATCGAACAGAAGACACCCCTCAGGCAGTTGGCTCCCTCGAAGCTGGAGCCGTCAATTACCGGCTCTATCTTATTCTCTGCAGGATTAGAAGAAGTACATCTTATAACGACAGGTGTAGCTCCAGGGATGACATCTTCTTCAATCTGGCTCATCGTGAACCCTGCACCTCCGGCATTGTCGATGCAGAAGGCCGCCATTCCGTCAGATACGAGCCTGAAACTAAACCCAGCATAGATGGTTCCATAATAATGGCCATCGGCCGTTCTGACATCAGGCCTGATGCCGATATATTCGTCTGTCGTGTTGACAGGCCGCGCATCCCATATCTGGGTGGTGGTCAGGCGGCTCATCAGCCAGCTGTCCTTAGTGCTGGGCGAGCCGTCGGAAAGGGTTTTTGTCATGCCCTGTGCCGATGCGGAGATCTTGAAAGTTTTATCACTGCGGAAATTGAAATCTACGCCACGCCCTGATGACATGGTGTACAGGCTGGAACCCTGTCCGCAGAGATCATATTGTCCGTTGTCAAGGCGCTTCACGTAGATGACACACGAAGGACTGACGCTTACAGTGTCATAGCTGAGATACGTCCTGAGACCACCCAGATTGACATCACCAGCAGACAAACTCACTTTATAGTTCTTCGGATTCGTATCGTTGATGCTGATGCAGCGGCCTGTGGTGACGTTCTTGATGTGATAGAATCCGTCTGCTATCTGAGCAGAAACGGGCTGAGCGCACAAAGCCGCCAATGCAATGGCTAATGGTAGCAATCTTTTCATATATGTTTTTGATATCACTTCATAACGACTTTTTCACTCAGAACTGTCCCCTGACCCATCTTTACAAATAGGATAAATATAGCTGTAAGAATAGTTCTCATAATTACTTTATTCTAAATTCAACTTTGCCTGTTTTAGTGACATTACTTAATGTCAGACTATATAATAAATAATAGTCCCCTTTTGGGAAAGGTTCCCTTACAGTATCCGACTTAAAGGGAGAATTGGGAGCTGTCTCTGAAGGATGAGTCGTGTACACACATTGCCAATGCCTTGATTCATGAGGTTTCATGTTGTTCGCCATATCTCGGAACTTAACCAATTCAATCCCAGAGAAAGGATAACCTACAAAAGCGCCACTAGATGAATACAATTTAAAAGATGACAAAACCTCCTCAAGAAAATAGCGCTCGTTAATGAAAATAGTATCATTTGTATTATTGTTTACGCTTAGGTCAAAATAGATATTGTCCTCGTTCTTAAATACACTGGTGAGCTCTCCGTTTTCATTAAGAGTCTTCAAACTGACGTCAACTGCTTGTGGTTCATCAACTTCATCACTGCTGCATGAGATGAGGCCCATCCCCATCGCAATCTGCATAAGCAGGAAAAGTAATGACCTTAATGACATAATTCTTTTCATTTCAATGTTATTCAATATTTTTAAAGATTAATATATCCTATATAATAATAGGTGTCGGCCATGCACAACGTTCCTGGAACCGTGTGCTTTTGATCTCTATTTCCTTTCTTGTATCTGCGAAATTGCAATCATGAGATGTCCTGTATTCAACGGTTCTTCCACAGCTTCTTCTATCCATTGGAGAACATCGCCAGAGAAGACCACGGGGAGCCCTTCTTCCTGAAATACAGGATCAATTCTACCCCATACATCCAATCGCTGGTAAGATTCAGTTGAACCACTGGTATCCTCTACAGAGACATACCAGAGCTGGTGATCTTGGTCATAATGCATAACACCTGACAGGCTATTTGCCTCACCGACCTCATTCACAACCCTTGGGAGAGTAGTATCTATCACATCCTCATCCCCACATGCCACAAAGAATGTTGCAATCAGCATCATCGCAAGTGAGTGGCACAAGCACTTAATTACTGTTCTGTTCATCTTTATTCATTTATAATATGCTCAGGGATCACCGGGACGGTTCTCCTGATCACCAAAATCAAAAATAGTTTCTTAAACATAATTGAACTTCTTCATTAATAATAAGAATTTTTGAGAGGCCTTCTCGGGTGCAAAGATAAGCATAATAACAATATGAAAGGTGTTTCTGTAGCAGAAATCACCTTTCAAAAACTTACAAAACGAAAGTGAAAGGAAATGAAAGGTCAGGCAATAGCCATAAGCCGCTCGTCCAGATCTCGTGGATTACCCTCGATGCCATATACCTTATGAAGGATTCTTCTTCTGAGGTTTGACACGTACGACTCGTCAAGGTCTAACAGTCTTGCAATAGCCGAAGGCTTGAAATGGCAGCGAGTCAGCATACATACCTCATACTCCAACGGACGCAAAACAACAGAAGTATTGAGCGTATTGTAAAAAGTAGGAATCTGCTCGTTAAGCAAACTTGACAACTGGTGAATATCATCACGTGTAGCCTGTGGAACGGGATTCTTGGTCAATAAGTCATTAAGATGCAAAACGATGCAGGCATGACTTAATCTATCTTCTAAGTCGGCCTTATCTTTGTCTGCGATGTGCTTCTTAAACTCGGAAATACGGAGTTGCAACTGTCTTATCTCTTCATTCTTTCTGGCTATCAGTGTGGGGACATCAACTTCCTCGCCACACAATGCTTGGAGTTCTGATTGTACCTTTCCGAGTGCGTCTAAGTTCCTACGATAGTCTGCAAGTTCTTTTTGCTTCTTTGACCTATAGGACGCAAATGCGATTCCACCTATAGCCATCAGAACGACAATGAAACAGACAAAGACGATTCTTGAACGTTCAGCATCTCTTTTGCTTTGTTCAGCGAGTTCTTTCTGGTGATGATAATTGTATGATGCCAGGAATTTCTGGATGTTCTGCATCTCAGAAAGAGAATAGGCAGAGTCGTTTAGTTCATAACTTAAGTTGGCATACTTGGCTATAGAATCAGAAACGCCTTTTTCCTCAAATACAGATTGTAAACCCTTACAACCTGCGATTTGATTATTCAAGTCTTCAGCAACGCGTAACTCTTTCCGAAAGATAATTTCGGCAGAATCCAACTGTTGAATAGCTAAATAGTAGCTTCCTTTTATATAATAATAGACTTCTTTTCCTTTTTCGATATCACCGCTATTATCAAAGAATCCCGAATTTGTTTCATACAGGTTAATGCAATAGCGCGCCCTGTCAATCTCGCCCTTTTGTAGATAAGAAGAAATAGCAGTGCCGATAACTTGTGAAATGCGATCGAAACGATTAATATCTTTAAACAACTCAATAGCCTTTTCTGTAATTGATATTACCGAATCTGCTGACTGTAACATATCAAAAGCCTCCGCTTGTAGTGCAAAGCATTCTATAGCCATCAGGCTGTCTTTTCCTTGGAGAGCATAGCGTTCTGCAATCTTTAATTCTTCCAATTGGCTACGAGGTTGTATCTGCAAATTGAAGATCCTTGCACTCTGGGCATGGATGCGGCTCAATACTTTATAGTTACAGTCGGCAGAGGTGGTGTCGGCGCAGTCGGCGGCCTCCATGTAGGTCTCGAGGGCGCGGGGCAGCTCGTCGAGGCAGTAGTAGGTGCGGCCGAGGATATAGCGGGAGCGCATCCGCTCGTTGGCATCGCCGTGACGGTCGAAATACTTTACGAGGTCTTCGGCCAGCGAGTCGTTGAGCATGGGCTGGCCGCTGCGGTTCTGCTGCTCCAGCTGTTCGAGCTGCTGCAGCCGCTGCGCCTTGTCGCCGCTGCAGCCTATCGAAAGGCCGAGGGCCCAAAGGCAGATGATGCCGTACACAAGTTTCTTCATCTGGCTGCAAAGATACATCTTTTTATTTGAATCGCAAAAGATTTGACCGCAAAAAATCCCCAGCCAACACAAGCGTAGGCTGGGGATTCTTCTTATGCTTGAATCCTGCGGGAGGATTGGTCTTTAATCCTGTGGGATTAGTCTGCGACGAGGGTGAAGCGCTTGAAGGCGACGATCTTCAGGTCCTTGTCCTGCTTGGCGAGCCACTGAGAGACAGTAGCCTTGTCGCCGTCGCCGAACTGGAACTCCTGGTCGACGAGACAGCTCTCCTTGAGGAACTTCTGCACACGACCCTTGGCGATGTTCTCGATCATAGGCATCTTCAGCTGGGCCTCACCTTCGGCCTTTGCCTCTTCCTTGATCTTACGAGCCTCGTCGGCCTGCTCCTGAGTGAGCCAACCCTTAGCCATGTTGCTCTCGATGTGGTCGTCAGAATCCACGAGGTTGGGGTTCAGACCAGCCTTCTTAAGCTTCATCTCCACGAACTTCTCTACCTGCTCGAGCTTGGTCTTCTCGACAGCCGTCTTGTACTCCTCGTCGAGGATCTTCTGGTCGACGCTGTCCTTGTCGAGGGCCACGGGCTTCATGGCAGCCACCTGCATGGCCACGAGGTGACCCTGCTCAGCGGCGGGCTTGTTGGTCTGCACCATGGTGCAGAGGGTGTGCTTACCCATGTGGTCGTAGACCTCCACGTTCTCACCCTCGAGCACGAGGTATCCGTCGAGCTCCATCTTCTCACCAGTGATACCCGAACGCTGTGTGACAGCCTCCTGGGCGGTCTGACCGTTGATGTCGAGGGCTTTCACGGCCTCCAGATCCTTGCACTTGGCTGCGATGGCAGCGTCGAGGATGGTCTGGGTCAGGGCGATGAAGTCGGCACCGTTGGCCACGAAGTCGGTCTCGCACTTCAGGGCGAGGGTAGCGGCAAAGCCGTCGACAGCCTTTACGAGTACACAACCATTGGAAGTCTCACGATCGCTACGCTTGGCAGCGATGGCCAGTCCACGCTCGCGGAGCAGCTCCTTGGCCTTGTCGAAGTCGCCCTCGGCCTCGGTCAGGGCCTTCTTCACGTCGGCCAGACCAGCGCCTGTCATAGCGCGAAGCTTCTTGATATCGTCAATTGAAATTGCCATAATTCTATAAACAATAAACTTTAAACAATAAACTAAAAAAATTACTCAGCGGCGGGAGCCTCTTCAGCAGCAGGGGCGGCCTCCTCAGCGGGAGCAGCCTCTTCGGCCTTGGGGGCGTCGGCAGCCTTGGCGCGGGGCTTGCGGGCAGCGCGCTTGGGCTTTGCCTCCTCAGCATCGCCCTCAGCCTGAGCGTCGGCAGCCTTCTCGTCGGCCTTCTCCACCTTGCGCTCCTCGATACCCTCGGCGATGGCGGCGCAGCAGGCGTTGAGAATGACCTCCACGCTGTCCTTGGCATCGTCGTTGGCGGGAATCACGAAGTCGATGTTGTTGGGATCGGAGTTGGTGTCAACGATACCGAACACGGGGATACCCAGACGGTTGGCCTCGCGGACGGCAATCTGCTCCTTCAGCACGTCGACCACGAAGAGTGCGCTTGGCAGACGGGTCAGGTCGGCGATAGAGCCGAGGTTCTTCTCGAGCTTGGCGCGCTGACGGGTAATCTGCAGCAGCTCGCGCTTAGAGAGGTTGGCATAGGTGCCGTCCTGCATCAGGCGGTCGATGTTCGTCATTTTCTTTACGGCCTTGCGAATGGTGGGGAAGTTGGTGAGCATGCCACCGGGCCAGCGCTCGATGACGTAAGGCATGCCTACGCTGGCTGCCTTCTCGGCAATCACTTCCTTGGTCTGTTTCTTAGTAGCGACGAACAGGATCTTCTTGCCACTCTTGGCAATCTGCTTCAGGGCGTCGGCAGCCTCGTCGATCTTGGCTACGGTCTTGTGCAGGTCGATGATGTGGATACCATTGCGCTCGGTGTAGATGTAGGGAGCCATGGCGGGGTTCCACTTACGCTTCAGGTGGCCGAAATGGCAGCCAGCCTGCAGCAACTGATCAAAATTAGTTCTTGACATTTTGCTAAATTCTTTTTTTTGTTGTTTACTTTCCTTTTAATTCTTTTGTCCAGAATCAGCCGCGTGGTAGTCTTGATGGCGATGGGCGTTGAGCTTGGAGCTTGGAGCTTTGAGCTTGGAGCATTGAGCCAGAGTCCACTCGGTTTAGATACTAAACGTAGTCCAGTATGATTAACGCTTACTGAACTGGAAGCGGCGGCGTGCCTTGGGCTGTCCCGGCTTCTTGCGCTCCACCTCACGGCTGTCGCGGGTCAGGAATCCGGCGTCCTTCAGCTGCTTCTTGTCCTCCTCGTTGATCTTCACCAGGGCGCGGGCAATGGCGAGGCGCAGAGCCTGGCTCTGGCCAGTGAAGCCGCCACCGTCGAGGTTGACCTTGATGTCGTACTTCTCAGCAACGTCCAGCAGGTTCAGCGGCTGCTTCACCACATACTGCAGGATGGCTGAGGGGAAATAAGTCTCTAATTCCTTCTTGTTGATCGTGATCTTGCCTGTACCCTCACTTACATATACACGGGCTACAGAGCTCTTGCGGCGACCTATTGCGTTGATTACTTCCATAATCTTTTTATTTTTACCTTTTTACTTTTTTACCCTTACTTGTACTGGTTGATATCAATAGCCTTCGGCTGCTGGGCGGCATGGGGATGCTCGGTACCCTCGTAGATGTAGAGGTTGTTCAGCAGGCTACGGCCGAGGGGGCCCTTGGGCAGCATGCCCTTCACGGCATGACGGAGGAACTTCTCCACACCACCGTTGCGCTTGCGCAGCTCGGCAGGTGTCTGGAAGCGCTGGCCACCAGGATAGCCCGTGTAGCGGGTGTAGACCTTATCAGTCTCTTTCTTACCAGTGAATACCACCTTATCGGCATTGATAAGGATGACGTTGTCGCCGCAATCGACATGCGGGGTGAAAGTTGGCTTGTACTTTCCGCGAATCAGTTTGGCTACTTTAGAAGCGAGACGACCAACGACCTGGTCTGTGGCATCGATCACCACCCACTCCTTCTTTGCTGTTTCCTTGTTCACGGAAATAGTCTTGTAACTTAAAGTGTTCATTTCTTCTAATTTTACTACTAAAAAACAGTTTTACTAAATTATTGTACGCACATAAACCCACATCCGGGAGTCTAAAGCCCGGCTGCAAGTCTAACGAACGTTCCTCTTGGGACCTTGTCCCTTCGAGGGTGTCTGGACTGTCGATTCACGAACCACCGCGCCCGGCCAAAGACGCCGCTATTCACACTTCAATCCCGGGGATTCTAAGTCTCTCCCCAATAATCGGACTGCAAAGGTACGAACATTTTTTCTTATGTACGTGCCTTTGCAGTCCAATAGGAGAAAGTTTTATGATTATTTAACTTTTTGGATTCCCGTCTTGCAGCTTATGCCTGCAGAGTCCGCGGCTGGCGTTGTGGAGGATGTCGTCCTTGATGATGGGAGCCGCTGCCGCCAGGTCGACGAGGCGGTAGGGGATATCGTTGAGCATGACGAGACGGGCAGCGGCAGGCATATCCGAGATACCGTCGAAGGCCGACGGATTCTCCATCTTCTCGCCAATGAGCGTGAGGTCTGTCTCCTCGTAGAGTTCATAGGAGCGTACGAGCATCGAGTAGCTGCGGGTAGACTCTCGGCCTTCGGCGTCGATATACTGTGCGGTGAAGGTCTTCTGGAAGCGGTAGGTGTTGACCCCGCACACCTCCTCGCAGTGGTGGACGAACGTGAAGCAGTCGGTATAGTGAAGATCGATCAGCACGCTCTTGCCGTGACAGCGTTCCAGGTAGCCGAAGGGGGAGTCGTCGCCAAACGACGAGACGTTCTGCATCTGGCAGAGTAGCTGCTGGTCCTTGCCTGCGACGGCGAAGGAGTAGAGCGGGTGCTGGGTGCGGCGGAAGGCAGGATGGCGCAGGGCCACAGTGCCCAGCGTGCCTGTCTTGCAGGGGGTCTTGTGGTAGTCGAAGGCGACACCGTGGCAGAAGTCCCAGTTGAATGTCGGGATGAGCAGCGTGCCCTCCTCGCCAATGGTGTCGAGGATGGCCTCGAGGAACTTGTCGCGGTCGAAACGCTCACCGTTGCGCATGCTGGTGAAGGTGAGCTTCATGATGTCCGACGAGAGCAGCACGCTGTCGCCACGTTCCAGTCCCCAGTGCTTGGGGAGATCCAGATAACTAATGTACGCCATACTTCTCGAGCATTGCTACGATGCTGTCGACGGAGCCGAAGTTCTCGGGTACGACATCCGTGCCGTCGATGCGGAAGTTGAAGGTGATCTCCATATTGGTGACGAGCGTCACGATGTCGTAGGAGTCGAGCATGCCCGCCTCGATGAAGTCCTCATCACCCGTGAAGTCGAACTCTGGGCGGATGGTCTTCAGGATTTCAATTATTTTTTCTTTCATCTTTTTTCCTTTTGTTTATAGTTTAAAGTTTATAGTTTATAGATGATAACCATGCAAAGCCATTCGTTTCTACCGTTTCTGCCTATAGAAGAAATCAACTTTAAACTATAAACTTTAAACTATAAACATTAAAATTGTAAACAAATCAAACATTAACTTCTTTCTTGTAATACAAACGATCGATCTTGCCGTTGGTGTTGCGCTGGAGTTGTTCCAGACGGTGATAGACCGTCGGGATCATGTACTTGGGCAGCACCTTGCCTATCTCCATGCGGAACTGCGGCACGGGGATCTCCTCAGCCGCCTCGTAGAAGAGGGTGATCTGCTTCTCGGCCTGGTTGTAGACGATGCAGCCGTTCTTCACGAGCTTCAGCGTGTTGATGATCACGTGCTCTATCTCGCCCAGGTCGGTACGGTAGCCCATGTGCTTCACGATGTTGTCCTTGCGGCCCTTGAACATGATGAGGCCCTCGTCGTTCAGGCAGACGATGTCGCCCGTACGGTAGATGAGTTCGGGGTAGGCCTTGTTCAGCGGGTTCTGCACGAAGGCGGCAGCCGTCTTCTCGGGGTTGTTGTAGTAACCCATGGCGAGCGAGGTGCCGCGAACGCAGAGTTCGCCCTCGATGCCCGGCTCGCTGACGGCCTTGTCGTCGTCGTCGAGGATCAGGATGTCCGTATTGCGGCAGGGATAGCCGATGGGCAGCGGCTCCTCGTCGGGGATCTCCTTATTAATAATATAATAGGTGCAGTCGAGGGTGATCTCGATGGGACCGTAGAGGTTGGCGAAGACGACCTGCGGCAGGTGGCGGTGCCAGTAGTTGAACTGTTTGGTGGGGAACACCTCGCCTGCGAACCACACCGTGCGGAGGCTCTCGAGCCTGAAGGTGGAGAGCAGGTCCATGTTGGCGATGTTCACCATGATGGTGGGCACCCAGAAGAGGAAGTTCACCTGATGCTTCTCGAGCACCTCGAGGATCTTTGCCGGGAAGGCAGCCAGATGGGCAGGGAGCACGACGAGGGTGCTGGCCTTCGTCATGAGCATGCAGAGCTCGAAGCTGTAGATGTCGAAGACGATGGGTGAGAGCGAGCCCATCACCAGGTCGTCGCCGAAGCCGAAGGTCTCCAGGCTCCAGTCGATGAAGTCGAAGAAGCTCTTGTGGTTCAGCACCACACCCTTGGGTGTGCCTGTCGAGCCAGACGTGTTGATGATGCACGAGGGGTCTGTGTCGATGACGGTGGCCCTGCGCTGGCTGAGGGTCTTCTCGTCGCCCTCCCCCTGCTCGTCGTTGAGCAGAATCAGTTTCACGCTGTCTGGTATGACGGCGGCGATGCTCTTGATCTGTGCCTGTGTCGAGATGATGGCAGCGGGCTCTGTCAGCTGGATGATGTTCTTGATGCGCTCGGCAGGGGTCTTGATGTCGAGGTTCATGTAGAAGTCGCCAGCATAGAGGATGCCAAGGTCGGCATATACGCTCTCTATCGACTTGTCGAGGAACACGGCCACGGGCTTGTTCTGCGGAATGCCCAGCTGGGCGATTCTCGTACCTGTCAGCACGGCCTCTCTGCGGAGGTCGCCGAAGGTGACGGTACGTTCCTTGTCGATGACGGCCGTCTTCTCAGGATACTTCTTGACTGTTTCCTCAAACAGTTGTATCAAATGAATTCTCATCTTTCTTTTTTATGTTTACAGTCTACAGTTTACGGTTTACAGGTGAAAACCTGGCAAAGCCACTTGCTGCCTATAGAAGTAATCATCTGTAAACCGTAAACCGTAAACTGTAAACTATTAGCTTTTATTACTTAAAAGTCCATGTCGTCGAGTGAGTCGCTGAGGTCTTTCGGCTCCTGGTTCTCACGGGGTGCCTCCTCGTGGTGGTCGCGATGCTCAGGACGCTCGCCGCGCTCAGGACGCTCACGGCGCTCGCCGTTACGACGGTCTCCGCGGTCACGACGGTCGCGACGGTCACCGCGCTCAGGGCGCTCACGGCGCTCGCCACGCTCACGGGCAGGACGCTCCACGTAGTCGGCGGGCTTCTCGATCAGCACGCGGTGAGAGAGCTTGTACTTGCCTGTCTTCGGGTCGATCTCAAGCAGCTTCACCTTGATCTTGTCACCCTCCTTGATGCCAGCCTCCTCGACGGTCTCGAGGCGCTTCCAGTCGATCTCAGAGATGTGGAGCAGGCCGTCCTTGCCAGGCATGATCTCCACGAAGCAGCCGTAAGGCATGATCGAGCGGACGGTACCCTCGTAGATCTCACCCACCTCGGGGATGGCCACGATGGCCTTGATCTTAGCGATGGCAGCCTCGATGCTCGACTTGTCGGGAGCGCTGACCTGTACGTGACCCACGCCGTCGGCCTCGTCGATGGTGATGACGGCACCCGTGTCTTCCTGCATCTGCTGGATGATCTTGCCACCAGGGCCAATGACGGCTCCGATGAACTCCTTGGGGATATCGAAGGCCTCGATACGGGGTACCTGGGGCTTCAGTTCGGCGCGAGGCTCTGCGATGGTGTCGGTGAGGCACTTCAGGATGTGCTCACGGCCTGCCTTGGCCTGCATCAGTGCCTTCTCGAGGATCTCGAACGAGAGGCCGTCGCACTTGATATCCATCTGTGTGGCTGTCAGGCCGTCCTTCGTACCAGTGGTCTTGAAGTCCATGTCGCCCAGGTGGTCCTCATCGCCGAGGATGTCTGAGAGCACGGCATATTTCTCTTCACCAGGATTCTTGATCAGACCCATGGCGATACCGCTGACGGGCTTCTTCATGGGCACACCGGCATCCATCAGGGCCAGCGTACCGGCACAAACGGTTGCCATCGAGCTCGAGCCGTTAGACTCGAGGATCTGGCTGACGAGACGAACGGTGTAGGGGAAGTCCTCGGGGATCTGACCCTTCAGACCGCGCCATGCGAGGTGGCCGTGGCCAATCTCACGACGGCCTACACCACGCTGGGCCTTGGCCTCGCCCGTGCAGAACGGGGGGAAGTTATAGTGCAATAGGAACTTCATGTAACCATGCTCCAGCACATCGTCGACGAGTTTCTCGTCGAGTTTCGTGCCGAGGGTACAGGTCGACAGCGACTGTGTCTCACCACGGGTGAAGATAGCGCTTCCGTGAGGCATGGGCAGGGGTGACACCTCGCACCAGATGGGGCGGATGTCAGTGGTCTTACGGCCATCGAGACGGATGCCCTCGTCGAGGATGCAGCGGCGCATGGCATCGCGCATCACGTCGTGGTAGTAGCGCTCCATCATGGCCTCGTACTCGTCCTTGGAGATCTCTGAGTCTGCAGTGATCTCAGGATGAGCCTCGAAGTATTTCTCCTTGAAGTCGGCGAGGATCTTATCGAAAGCCTCCTGGCGTGCCTGCTTCTCCAGGGCCTGCTTCGTCACGTCGTAGGCGGGCTGGTAGCACTCCTTGTTCATCTGCTCGCGCAGGGCCTCGTCGTTCACCTCATGGTTGTACTCGCGCTTCACGTCCTTGCCGAGCTCCTTGGAGAGCTCTGCCTGCAGCTCGCACATCGGCTTGATGGCGTCCATGGCAGCCTTGAGGGCACCCAGCAGATCCTGCTCGCTGACCTCCTTCATCTCGCCTTCCACCATCATGATGTTCTCTGCCGAGGCACCCACCATGATGTCCATGTCGGCCTCCTTCATCTGCTCGAAGGTGGGGTCGATGACATACTCGCCGTTGACACGGGCCACGCGTACCTCAGAGATGGGGCACTCGAAGGGGATATCTGAACATGCCAGGGCTGCGGAGGCAGCGAAGCCTGCGAGTGCATCGGGCTGATCGACACCGTCGGCACTGAGCAGCATGACATTGACGAAAACTTCTGCGTGATAGTTACTTGGGAAAAGGGGACGAAGCACACGGTCCACCAGTCGTGATGTGAGGATTTCATTGTCAGAGGCTTTGCCTTCGCGTTTGGTGAATCCACCAGGGAAACGGCCGGCGGCACTGTACTGTTCGCGATAGTCTACCTGCAGCGGCATGAAATCGGTTCCGGGAACGGCATCTTTTGCGGCACAAACAGTGGCCAGGAGCACGGTGTTGTTCATCTTCAGCATGACGGCACCATCAGTCTGTTTTGCCACTTTCCCGGTTTCAATGGTGATGGTACGTCCATCAGCCAATTGAATGGTCTTTGTAATTACGTTCATCTTGTTTAAAACATCTAAAAAAATAAAACTTCAATGCGACAGAAGCGCTGTCCTGTCGCTAAAATCGGCCACAAAGTTACACATTATTATATTAATTAACGAAGAAAGGGGGAGATTTTACGTTTTTTTTTCTTATTTTTCTGTGTAATCTGTGTAATCTGTGGTTTTTTTCGTACCTTTGCACCCAAATTAAGCAATAATGAAGATGAAACATATACTGAAGGCTGCCCTTGGCGTGGTAGCTGTGGTGGCCTTGGCCGCGTGTGACAATAATAAGTTTGTGGTCGATGGTAAGATAGAGAACGCTGCCGACTCCGTGCTCTACTTTGAGAACGTGGGGCTTGAGGGCGTTCAGGTGCTCGACTCAGTGAAGCTCTCCGAGGGTGGCAGCTTCTCGTTCAGCGGCGAGGCCCCCGAGGCCCCCGAGTTCTATCGGCTGCGTATCTGGGATCAGATCATCAACGTGAGCATCGACTCAACGGAGATCGTCACCGTGAATGCCAAGTATCCTCAGATGGCTTCGGAGTACGAGGTTAGCGGATCAGACAACTGCCTGAAGATCAAGGAGCTGACGCTGAAGCAGATGGCACTGCAGCAAAAGGCTATCGCCATCCAGCAGAACACGGGCCTTGGCATCCGCGTCATTGGCGACAGCATCGACAAGCTGGTAGACCTCTACAAGGAAGACGTGAAGAAGAACTACATCTATAAGGAGCCCTACAAGGCCTACTCCTATTTCGCCCTGTTCCAGACGCTGGGCAACTGGCTCATCTTCAATCCTCGCACTGAGAAGGAAGACATCAAGGCCTTTGCCGCCGTCGCCACCAGCTGGGATACCTACTATCCGCATGCTGAGCGCGGACAGAATCTGCATAACATCGCCATCGAGGGCATGAAGAACCAGCGCATCATCAATGCTCAGAACCAGGACCTGGAGGTTGACGCCTCGAAGGTCACGGAGGCTGGTGTGCTCGACATCGCCCTGGTGGATAACAAGGGTCAGGTGCGGCGACTGACGGACTTGAAGGGTCAGGTGGTGCTGCTCGACTTCCATATCTTCGCCCTTGAAGACTCGCCTGCCCGCATCCTCCTGCTTCGCGAGCTCTATGATAAGTATCATGCGCAGGGGCTGGAGGTGTACCAGGTAAGCCTCGACCCCGATGAGCACTTCTGGAAGCAGCAGACGGCAGCCCTGCCCTGGGTGAACGTTCGTGATGAGAATGGCGTGTCGTCGCAGACGCTGATGCTCTACAACGTGCAGAGCGTGCCCGACTACTTCCTCATCGATCGCGGCAACAACCTTGTGAAGCGCGCTGCTGACGTCAAAGACCTCGAGGCAGAGATCAGGAAACTGTTGTAGGTCATTGAAAATTGAAAGGTGAAGGTTGGACGTTGAAGAAGAAAAACGTTAAAAAAACACAAGACGCAGCAGATTCTTCATCCTACATTCTTCATTCTTCATTTTTTCTTTGTACCTTTGCACCCGCAAAAGTCAATTGTCGGCATAGCTCAGCTGGTTAGAGTATCACCTTGACATGGTGGGGGTCCTTGGTCCGAATCCAAGTGTCGACACAGAAAATACCGCAAACGCTTAGCAAGAAGCAGTTTGCGGTTTTTCTTTTTGTATCTTCCTTGAGCCTTGTGCGAGATGGCTGGGGGAGGTTTAGAAACTCTCCAGCCAGCCCTTCAGCTCGAAGATCATCTGGTAGTGATAGGTAAACGACTCGCGGTAGCCCCAGCCGTGACCTCCTGTGGGATAGATGTGTATCGAGGCAGGCACGTCGTGCTTGTACAACTGCTCGTAATAGCTGAAGCCGTTGGCGGCGGGCACTGCCTTGTCGTCGTCGGAGAGGGCGATGAAGGCGCGCGGCGTGGTGCGGTTCACCTGAAGGTCGTTGCTATAGTCGGCCTCCAGCCTGCGCCACTCTTTCTTCGAGTGGTTGGTGCCCAGCAGGTTCTCGCGAGAGCCCTTGTGGGTGAACGAGAGATCCATCGTGATCACGGGGTAGAAGAGTATCTGGAAGTTTGGGGCTGCCTCGCCAGTAGCGTGGGTGGCGATGGTGGAGGCCAGGTGGCCGCCGGCAGAGAAGCCCATGATGCCCACCTGCGTGCGGTCGATGTGCCAGTTGACGGCATTCTGGCGCACCGTCTTCATGGCCTGCTCGGCATCAGAGATGGGGATGAGCGGATTGCCATGGGGCATGCGGTATTTCAGTACGATGAGGGCAATGCCCTGGTTGTTGAAGAACGTGGCCCACTGGTGACCCTCGTGGTCCATCGCCAGGTGGGTGTAGCCGCCACCAGGACAGCACACTACGGCTCTGCCTGTAGCCTTCTTGGCGTCAGGCAGGTAGACGGTCAGCTCCGCCTTGTCTTCCTTGTCGCTGCTCTCGTAGGTTGCCCTGTTGGGCCATAGTTCCATCTTCATTCCTTTCGTCTGCGCCGTTGCTGCCGTCGCGGTTATCAGCAGCAGCATGGCGATAAGCTTCAGTGATTTCATCCTTTTTGGTTTTGTTTAGACCTTGCAAAGGTACGAAAAATAATTCTAATTAACGGCCAGAATGATGATAATTATTTGAATGCGGTTCTTGTTTTCTTGCGGACATGTAAACAATATTCGCATCTTCTTCGGGTGGCTGAAATGGCCTGCTATCAGCCCTTTTTGAGCGCTCCCACTTTCCTTAGCCCAAACTCGGAGTTTCCTTAGCCTAAACTCCCACTTTCCTTAGCCTAAACTCCGAGCTCGCTTTAGCTTCAGTTACAGACTATATTTATACCAAGCAAAATGTAAAGACGTTTCGTTTATCATCACGCCTTGCACCTACTATCTGGGACACGGGACAGCGGGACAATGGGACAAAGGACAAATTTAAGAGACAAACTCAATTCTAACTTATATAATTATTATATTATATATTATATATATTATAATATATATAATATATAAAATTTATAATAGTCCCTCATTATGCATGATGAAAATACCTTTTGTCCCATTGTCCCTTGTCCCATTGTCCCCTTTGTCCTGTGTGAGGCTATGATATTTAGGATTAGGAATCAGAACGGGATCTTATAGCCTACGCTGATTTGGAACACGCTGTTGCGCTGACTGCCACCTTCACCCTTGAAGATCTTGGAGAGTCCGAGGTTGTAGCGGGCATCGAGGACAATGCTGGAGAACTCGTACGAGATGCCAAAGGGAATATCGAGTACGACGGTCTGAGTGCTGGTGATGTCGGAAGAACCACCATTGTACTTCATCTTTGCCGAGAGGTTGAAGTCGGGCTGCAGACCTACCTTCAGGGCCAGATTCTCTGCCACGTAGAAGTTGGCCATGATGGGAATGTTCAGGTTTGTCAGTGCCACACTGGCGTCGCCATCCATCTCAGCTCCCTGTGCAGAGAAGAGCAGACCGCCTGAGAGGCCGATCATCGGGGTAACCTGATACATTGCCTCAGCACCTCCGAAGAGAGCGAACTTCATGCTGTAGCCATCCGTGTGGTCACCAACAATGTTTGCCAGGTTGAAACCAACCTTCGGGGTGATAGACCAAGTACCTTCATCCTGTTGTGCACTTGCGTTAAGGCTTGCAAGCATGACGACTGCTAACAATAGAATCTTTTTCATAATGTTTAATTTTTAAAGGGTTAGTAATTAAAATAACTGTTGTTTGATTATTAGTTGTCGCAAAGATAGGAAAAACGACTCATACTTCCAAATATCTGGGGCGGTTTTTGATGAACTGGCCGTTTTGAGTGATGAACTCGGCATGTATGTACAAAAACATGCGTAAAATGATGATTATTTGTGGATTATTATTTTGTAGTTTGCATGATTTTTCGTATCTTTGCAGGCAGAAACTAAAAACAATGAAAACGATGATTAATAAACGTACATTTCTGTTCGCCGCCCTGGTGGTGATGGCCCTGGGCGTGCAGGCAAAGGTAAGGTTGCCGCATCTGATTGGTGACAACATGGTGTTACAACAGCAGACGGAAGTCCGCCTTTGGGGATGGGCTGATCCGATGCGAGAGGTCAAGGTGACCTGTTCGTGGAGCGATGAAGTTGTCAGGGCCAGGCCTCATGGCGATGGCAAGTGGCTTGTCTACGTGAAGACCCCTGCTGCTTCGTATGAGCCATTAAGCATCACCTTTGACGACGGTGAGCCTCTGACTATTCATAACGTCTTGGCTGGCGAGGTGTGGGTGTGTGCAGGACAGTCGAACATGGAGATGCCCGTAAAAGGCTTCTGGATGTGTCCTGTGAAAGACTACAACCAGGTGGTCATCGACGCTGCCAACCATCGGGGTGTGCGCAGCGTGAAGATTCCCAGCGTGATGCGTGTTGAGCCTCAGGACGACGCGCAGTGTGAGTGGCGCCAGTGCTCGCCGAATACGGTGGGTGAGTTCTCGGCCACAGGCTATTTCTTCGCCCGCACCATGCACCAGGCCCTCAACATACCCATCGGACTCATTGAAGCTAATAAAGGAGGTTCGCGCGTGGAGAGTTGGCTGACGAAGGAGAACCTGGAGAAATATACCAACGAGCCGACTGACTCGATGGGCATCGTCAACTTCAAGAAAGAATGGGACTACCACCGTGCCATGCTCTGGGGCAACGGCACCTTCAACCCCATCCTGAACTACACCGTGAAGGGTATCCTCTACTATCAGGGCTGCTCGAACGTGGGCGATCCTGGCGACCAGTACTCGCAGCGCATGAAAATACTTGTAGACCAGTGGCGCCAGCAGTTCGGACTGGGCGAGATTCCCTTCTACTTCGTGGAGATTGCTCCCTATAGATACGACGACAACGACAATGCCATCAGCGGTGCCCTGCTGCGCGAACAGCAGTTCAAGGCCGCACAGATCATCCCAAACAGCAGTCTGGTGTGCACCAACGACCTCGTCTATCCCTACGAGACGACCCAGATCCACCCCACACAGAAGCAGCAGGTGGGTGAGCGCCTGGCCTACACCGCACTGAACCGTGACTACGGCTTCGAAGGGGTGCTCTACAAGAGTTCTACCTACAAGGACATGCTCGTGAAAGACGATGCCGTCTTCATCCACCTGGACAACAACTATCACACGGATGCCCCCTTCGAGGATATCCAGGGCTTCGAGGTGGCTGGCGAAGACCGCGTGTTCCATCCTGCCAAGGCTCAGCACTTCTGGCAGCCTGGCGGCGGCTACTGGGATGAGGCCATCAAGATCACGTCGCCCGAGGTGAGCAAGCCCGTGGCCGTGCGCTACTGTTTCAAGAACTTCCAGATAGGCAATGTGAAGAACGGCGGTAATCTGCCGTTGTTCCCTTTCCGTACGGACAACTGGTGATATTGATTATAGTTTATTGTTTATAGTTTAAAGTTTATAGATGATTACTTCTAAAGGCAGATATAGGCGGAATGGTTTTGGAACTGACTTGTAAATGGCTTGCAAGGTATTTATCTATAAACTATAAACTTTAAACTATAAACAAAAAAAGAAAATATGAAAGGTCATCCGTTAGAAGTGTTTCACTATTGCCCGAAGTGCGGCAGCAGTGACTTTGAGATCCATAACGCCCTGAGCCGGCATTGCGCCAACTGCGGGTTCACCTATTACCAGAACCCCCGGGCCTCAACGGCAGCCTTCATCCTCAACGAGCGGGGAGAGCTGCTGGTGGCACGAAGAGGGAAAGAGCCCGCCAAGGGCACCCTCGACCTGCCTGGCGGATTCGTAGACAACAACGAGAACGCTGAGCAGGGGATGGTGAGGGAGATACGGGAGGAGACAGGCCTCGTGATCAGCGACCGCGATGTGCGCTACCTGTTCTCCATCCCCAACGTCTATCACTATTCAGGTATGGACATCCACACGCTCGACTTCTTCTTCACCTGTCGTGTGGATGGCGAAGTCACGGTGAAGGCCGACGACGACGCGGCAGAACTCACCTGGCTGCCCCTGCGGGAGGTCTATGTTGAGCGCTTCGGACTGCGGTCTATCAGGGAGGCCGTACATCGATTCTTGCAACAAAATCGTTAATAAAACAAAAAAACCTCTATATAAATAAGGTGTGATAGCGTTTTTTGCTTACTTTTGCAGCCCGTAAGAAAATAAAACGAAAGAAAGTATGCAGAAAAACTTAGTGATTGTGGAGTCTCCAGCCAAGGCGAAGACCATAGAGAAGTTCTTAGGCAAGGACTTCAAGGTGATGTCGAGCTATGGACACATCCGCGATTTGAAGAAGAAAGAGTTGAGTGTAGACGAGAATACGCTCGAGCCGGAATACGAGATTCCCGAAGAGAAGACCAAGCTTGTGGCCGACCTCCGCGATAAAGCCCATAAGGCAGAGAAGGTGTGGCTGGCATCCGATGAAGACCGTGAGGGAGAGGCCATCTCCTGGCATCTGTGCGAGGTGCTGGGCCTTGACAGCGAGAAGACGAACCGCATCGTGTTCCACGAGATCACTAAGCCCGCCATCCTGGATGCCATCGAGCACCCCCGTCACCTGGACATGAACCTGGTGAACGCCCAGCAGGCCCGTCGTGTGCTTGACCGCATCGTAGGCTTCAAGCTCTCGCCCGTGTTGTGGCGCAAGGTGAAGCCGGCACTCTCGGCAGGACGCGTGCAGAGCGTGGCTGTCAGACTCATTGTAGAGCGGGAGCGGGAGATACAGAACTTCAAGAGCGAGGAGTACTACGTCGTCAACGGCATCTTTGCCATCACCAACCCCGACGGCTCCGCCTCGGAGGTGAAGGCACAGCTGAGCAGCCGTTTCAAGACCGCAGAAGAGGTGCTCGCCTTCCTCGAGCAGTGCAAGACAGCCACCTATACGGTGGAGAGCATCCAGAAGAAACCCATTAAGCGCACGCCAGCACCCCCCTTCACCACGTCGACCCTTCAGCAGGAGGCCGCCCGAAAGCTTGGCCTCACTGTCAGCCAGACGATGATGATCGCCCAGCATCTGTATGAGAACGGACAGATCACCTACATGCGTACTGACTCAGTGAACCTGTCTAAGCTCTGCCTGGGAGCCAGCAAGGAGGAGATCGTGCGGCTCTATGGCAGCGAGTATAGTAAGCCACGCCAGTACCACACCAGTGCGAAAGGTGCCCAGGAGGCTCACGAGGCCATCCGTCCCACCTATATGGACCGTACGGAGATAGAGGGCTCTGCCCAGGAGAAGCGCCTGTATGAGCTCATCTGGAAGCGCACCATCGCCAGTCAGATGGCTGACGCCGAGATCGAGAAGACAATGGTAACTATTGGTATCAGGAATCAAGAGTCGGGCGTCAGGAGCCAGGAGGAGTTCATCGCACAGGGTGAGGTGGTGAAGTTCGATGGTTTCATCAAGGTCTATCGTGAGTCTAACGACGAGGAGGAACAGCAGGATGAGTATGGCCACATCCTTCCTCCGCTGAATGAAGGACAGGAGCTCACGCGTCGTGAGGTCAATGCTACAGAGCGATTCGTAGCAGGTCCTCAGCGCTATACTGAAGCCAGTCTGGTAAAGAAGATGGAGGAACTCGGTATTGGCCGTCCGTCGACCTATGCGCCCACCATCAGCACCATTCAGCAGCGTGAGTACGTGACGAAGGGTGACAAGAAGGGTGAGGAGCGTAACTACGCTGTGTTCACCCTGAAAGGCAAGCAGGTCAGTCAGCGCACCCGAAAGGAGATCGTAGGTTCGGAGAAGGGAAAGCTGATTCCTACAGACATAGGTACTGTGGTGAACGATTTCCTGATGAAGAACTTCAAGGATATCATGGACTATAACTTCACCGCCAAGGTGGAGCAGGACTTCGATAAGATAGCCGAAGGCGGCGAGCAGTGGAAGGATATGATGCACTTGTTCTACAAAGACTTCGAGCCAACGGTAGAGCGCACCATCAACAGCCGCGACCGTCATAAGGCAGGTGAGCGTGTGCTGGGTAAGGATCCCAAGACAGGCAAGCCCGTGTTTGTGAAAATCGGGCGCTTCGGACCCGTTGTTCAGATAGGTACTGCTGATGATAACGAGAAGCCTACCTTTGCCCAGATGCCCAAGGACAAGAGCATCGAGACCATCACCCTCGAGGAAGCCCTGGAGTTGTTTAAGCTGCCGCGAGAAATCGGCGACTATGAGGGAAAGCCCGTCACTATCGGAGCAGGGCGCTTTGGACTCTATATCCTCTACGACCGCAAGTACACCTCGGTACCCAAGGGCACAGACCCGATGGCGCTGACCCTCGACGAGGCCATCGAGCTCATCCGCGAGAAGCAGCAGGAGGATAAGCGTAAGCACCTGAAGACTTTCATCGAAGATGAGAAACTTGAAGTGCTCGACGGACGTTACGGACCTTATCTGGCCTACGACGGCAAGAACTACCGCCTGCCGAAGAGTATGCACGAGAAGGCAGCAGAGCTGACCTTCGAGGAGTGCATGAAAGTGATAAAAGCGGTGCCGGCAAACCACAAATAGCAGATGACAAGGATTATCCTCATTGGCTATATGGGTGCCGGAAAGACCACCATCGGCAAGGCGCTCTCAAAGGAACTGGGCATTATCTTCTACGATCTGGACTGGTATATAGAGAGTCGCATGCGGAAGACGGTATCACAGATCTTCGCCGAGCGTGGAGAGGAAGGCTTCCGTAAGATAGAATACAACATGCTGCACGAGGTGGCGGAGTTCGAGAATGTCATCATCAGCTGCGGTGGCGGCACACCCTGCTTCTTCGACAACATGGAGTACCTGAACCAGCAGGGGCAGGTGGTCTATCTAAAGGCGTCGCCCGAGGTGCTGTACAAGCATCTGCAGATGGCACGTGTGGAGCGTCCGCTGATAAAGGGGAAGAGCCAGGAGGAGCTGCTGACGTTCATCAGAGAACAGCTCGAGAAGCGGGAGCCCTTCTACAGCAAGGCCCGCTATACCCTCGACGTGAACCTGATGGACAACTACGACAAGATAAAGATCAGCGTCGCTAAGCTTCGCGAAATGCTGCATATTTAATAAATCTATAATCATTATTATCTTATTTATTTATTAGGATATGAAGAAATGGACCATCGATGACTCCAAGGAGCTCTACAACATCAACGGTTGGGGCACCTCCTATTTCGGCATCAACGAGAAGGGTAACGTCTTTGTCACACCATGTAAGAATGATACGCAGATAGACCTGCGTGAGGTGATGGACGAGTTGGCACTGCGCGATGTCACACCACCAGTATTGCTACGATTCCCCGACATCCTCGATAACCGTATCGAGAAGACGTGGAGCTGCTTTAAGAAAGCATCAGAGGAGTACGACTACAAGGGTGAGAACTACGTGGTATATCCCATCAAGGTGAACCAGATGCAACCCGTCGTTGAGGAGATCATCTCGCACGGACGTAAGTTCAACCTCGGACTGGAGGCAGGCTCTAAGCCTGAGCTGCATGCCGTCATCGCCATGCAGTGCCAGAGCGACTCGATCATCGTGTGCAATGGCTATAAGGATCAGAGCTACATCGAGCTGGCGCTGCTGGCACAGAAGATGGGCAAGCAGATCTTCATCGTCGTAGAGAAGATGAACGAGCTGGAGATCATCGCTCGCGAAGCCAAGAAGATGAACATCCGCCCGAATATCGGTATCCGCATCAAGTTGGCCTCTTCTGGCTCTGGCAAATGGGAGGAGAGTGGTGGCGACGCCTCGAAGTTCGGACTGACGAGTGCGGAACTGCTGGAGGCACTCGATATGCTGGATAAGAAGGATATGCGTGACTGCCTGCGACTGATCCATTTCCATATTGGCTCACAGATTACGAAGATCCGCCGCATACAGACAGCCCTCCGCGAAGCCTCGCAGTTCTATATACAGCTGCATAAGATGGGGTATAATGTCGACTTTGTCGACTGTGGCGGAGGCCTGGGTGTCGACTATGATGGTACACGGTCACCATCGAGCGAGTCGTCTGTCAACTACTCCATCCAGGAATACGTCAACGACTGTATCTATACTTTTGTCGATGCAGCCAACAAGAATGGCCTGCCTCACCCCAACATCATCACTGAGAGTGGGCGCTCGCTGGCTGCCCACCACTCCGTGCTCGTCATCGATGTGCTGGAGACGGCTTCGCTGCCAGAGATGCCAGAGGAGTTTGAGCCAGACGAGAACTCCCACCAGCTGGTGAAGGATCTCTATGAGATCTGGGATAACCTCTCGCCGCGCAATGTGCTCGAGGACTGGCACGATGCAGAGCAGATCCGTGAAGAGGTGCTCGACCTCTTTTCCCACGGCATCGTTGACTTGAAGACCCGTGCCGAGGTGGAGGCGATGTACTGGAGCGTGTGCCATGAGATCCATGCCCTCGCCAAAAGTCTGAAGCATATTCCTGAGGAGCTGATGAAGATCGACAAACTGTTGGCAGACAAGTATTTCTGCAATTTCTCGCTCTTCCAGAGTCTCAGCGACTCGTGGGCCATCGATCAGGTGTTCCCCATCATGCCCATACAGCGCCTTGACGAACGGCCGACACGTAACGCCACCATCCAGGATATTACCTGTGACTCGGACGGTAAGATTGCCAACTTCACTACCAATCGTCATAACACTCACTCTTTGCCTGTTCATGCGCTCAGGAAGAACGAGCCTTATTATCTGGGCGTATTCCTCGTGGGGGCCTATCAGGAGATTCTGGGCGATATGCACAACCTCTTTGGCGACACCAATGCCGTACACATCTCAGAGAAGGACGGCACCTACCATATCGATCAGATCATCGATGGTGAGACGGTGGAAGAAGTGCTTGAGTACGTGCAGTATAATCCCAAGAAACTCGTCCGTCAGCTCGAGGTATGGGTGGCCAAGAGCGTGAAGCAGGGAAAGATCTCGCTCGAAGAGGGTAAGGAGTTCCTGTCTAACTATCGCAGTGGCCTCTACGGATATACTTATCTTGAATAATATACGGAGCGGATAATGAAAGAAAGACTGACAATCGTAAAAGTGGGCGGGGCCGTCGTTGAGGATGAGGCCCAGCTCTTGTTATTACTCAAGAACTTCAGTGCCATCGATGGCAAGAAGGTGTTGGTGCATGGTGGCGGGCGGAGGGCCACGAAGGTTGCCGAGGCCCTCGGCATCGAGTCGAAGATGGTAAACGGCCGCCGCATCACTGATGCTGATATGCTCAGCGTGGTGACGATGGTCTATGGCGGTCTGGTGAACAAGAATCTTGTTGCCCGCCTGCAAGCCAATGGTGTCAATGCCCTCGGGCTTACGGGTGCTGATATGAACGTTATTCGCTCGCATAAGCGTCCTGTCAAGGATGGTGTCGACTTTGGTTTCGTGGGTGATGTGGAACGTGCAGACGGACAGATGCTCAGTAGGCTTATCGAGGAGGGGGTCACCCCGGTGATGGCTCCGCTGACACATGACGGACAGGGCAACATCCTTAATACCAATGCCGATACCATCGCCAGCGAAACAGCTAAGGCACTCGCTCCTTATTATGATGTGACGCTGATATTCAGCTTCGAGAAGAAAGGGGTGCTCCGTGATCCTGACGATGACGACTCAGTGATTCCTGTCATCACACACGATGACTTTGTCCGCTATAAGGCTGACGGCACCATCAGCGGAGGTATGCTGCCAAAGATAGAGAACGCCCTGGATGCCATCGATGCCGGAGTCTCGCGGGTCATCATCACACTCGCCACTGCTCTCGATGGGAAATCGGGCACAACCATTAAGTAATTAAAAAAATCTTCCCTTTTCTGTAACTTTTCTGTTTCCCAGTCGTCTTACTATTTAGAGAGGATGAAAAAGATCAGTTTCCGAAACGATATCCTGCCACTGAAAAATGAGCTCTATAGGCTCGCGCTCCGCATCACTCTCAACCCCGCGGAGGCAGAAGATGTCGTACAGGAGACAATGATTAAGGTATGGAACAGGCGTGACCGCTGGGAGGAGATTGACTCTATCGAAGCATTCTGTCTCACCATCTGCCGCAACATCGCATTAGACAAGATGAAGAGGGCAGAGAACCAGAATCCAAGTCTGGAAAGGCTGTGGGATGGTGATCGGTACTCAGGGAAAGAAGGGGGCGACGCTGCAGACCATAGTTATTCATCCAATCCCGAAGAGCAGGCCGTGCAGCGCGATCGCATCGCACTCGTCAGGCAACTCATCGACAACTTGCCCGAGAAACAACGCAGTTGCATGCAGCTTCGAGAGTTTGAGGGCAAGAGTTATAAGGAAATAGCGCAGATTCTGGGTGTCACTGAGGAACAGGTGAAAGTCAATATCTTCAGGGCACGACAACAGATCAAGCAGCAATTTATAAAGACAGAGAATTATGGACTATAAGTACATTGAACAGCTTTTGGAACGCTACTGGGAGGGTGAGACCACCCTGCAGGAGGAGTCGATACTCCGCACGTTCTTCAGCCAGCCAGACAGCCCTGAAATTCCAGAGAGCCTCAGGAAATATCAGGACATCTTCCGCTATGAGCTGCAGAAGGAGGAGCCGTTGGGCGAAGCGTTTGATGCACGCATCCTTGAGCAGATTGGTGAGCCAGCCGTGGCAAAGACCTTCTCGCTGAAGGATCGCCTGATGCCTTTGTTCAAGGCTGCCGCTATCGTGGCTATCATTCTCACTCTGGGGAATGCTGCACAGGCTCCTTGGGATATCTGGGAAGATCCTCGGGAGGCATTCGTAAAGGCTCAGCAAGAACTGGCTGATACGGTAAACGTGCTGACCACGATACAGGCAGAAAACGTGGGCGACACCATTCAGGGACCTGCTAAGGAGAAGTCCACCTATTTAGAATAATTTTTCTATGCTTTCTATATTATAGTTAAACAAAGAAGCTGTGAAGCTTCAATTCTCTCAAATTTATTAAGTACTATCAGAAGTTATGGGCTGCGCCGAGAGGTCGCAGCCCACTTCGCTTCTTATCACTTCTTTAGTCTCAGGTTCAACTGGAATAGGGCAGGGAGTAAAATGCAGAGCGAGCATCCCACGGCCATCAGCACCGTCCGTTCTGACCCGAAGAGCTCGGTCAGCGTAAGGTCGGGGTCTGGATAGAGGTTATACATCACATAGGCCACAGAGTTGTTCACCCAGTGATATGCCATGCCGGGGATGATGCTGTTTGTGCGATAATACAGCCAGCCAAGCAACAGGCCGATGAGGAAGGCATGTGGCAATTGGGCCGGGTTCATGTGTGCGACGGCGAAAATCAGCGCAGAGATGACGATGGCAGCCCAAGGCTTGCTGCACCATTGCAGCAGTGACCGTAGGATGGCGCCACGGAACACAACCTCTTCTCCCAGTGGTGCCAACAGTCCTATGGCCAGATAACCCCAGCGGTCGCGCAAGATCATGTCAAACGTGTCTTCTGCTAAGTTCGGCAGTTCGGGCATGTGCTCTTGAATCCATATAGACGGGATGATGGCGCCAAAGGCAGCCACGACGCACCATACCATCGTCAGCCAGGGGCGTTGCCGGATCCAGTGGCTCGACACCTCGCACCATCGTGCCAGGAGGAACACGGCCAGTGTGATGACTGTAAACAGGGTTGTCATGACGATGAATCCTGTGGCATCGTCCGTGACACTCTTTCCAAAGGCCCACTGCCAGATGCCGGTTACGATGAAGCTCGACATCACCTGAACGGCCAGGAATACGAATGTGTAGATAATAGCATTCTTCATAAGAGTAAACTTTTTATTTGTGCTTGATCTTCTTTGAGTTGGGCTGTCAGGGCCTCTGGCGACTCGAACTTCCGTTCTCCACGGATCCTCGAGATGAAGGCGATGCTCAGCGTCTGTCCATAAAGGTCGCCTTCGAAGTCGAAGATATTCACCTCCAGGGTGCGGCTCCTGCCATCGAAGGTAGGGCGCGTGCCGATATTCATCATCGCAGGTAATAATCTTCGGCTGGTGCCAATGCCGACCCATACCGCATAGACGCCGCTGGCGGGAATGAGCTTGTTGGAATCGGTGGGCAAAAGGTTTGCTGTGGGGAACCCCAGCTGGTGGCCGATGTGCTCGCCCGTGATCACTTTGCCTGTGAGAGTATAGGGACGTTGCAGCATGGTTGCTGCTGTCTCCACGTCACCCTCGTCAGCGAGGAGGCGCCTGATGCTCGATGAGCAGACAGGGAACTGATATTCCTTGAAGGCCAGTTCGATACCGCGATACACCTTCATACCCAGTTCGTCGCCATAGCACTTGTAGTCATCGTAGCCCTCCGTCCTGCCGTGGCCGAATCGGTTGTCATAGCCCACCAGGAGCAGCCCGACGTTCAGCCTCTCTTTGAGGATCTGGGCCATGAAGTCGCGTGCCGAGAGCGAGGCTATCTCCTTGGTAAAGGGCAACACCGTCAGGTAGTCCACGCCCAGCTGCTCCATCTCGTGCGCCTTCTCCTGTAGCGATGTCAGCAGCTGCGGGCAGAACGAGGGGTCGAAAAGCTGTCTGGGATGGCGGTCGAAGGTGATGACCATCGCTGGCAGATGAGAAGTCTTTGCCTCAGAGATCAGATGCTTGATCACCTGTCGGTGACCTGCATGTACACCATCAAACATACCGATGGTGGCAGCGCATAGAGGTGCTGTTTCCCGTTTGTCTATGTTGCGAATTATCTCCATTGGGGTGCAAAGGTACTTAATTTCCACTTATTTTATGTTATTTCGCCCTAAAAATTTGGATATTTAAAGATTTTCCTCTAACTTTGCACCGCAAATTCAGGACTTGTAGCTCAGTTGGTTAGAGCAACAGACTCATAATCTGGAGGTCCCTGGTTCAAGCCCAGGCTGGTCCACTACTGAAAATCAGAGAGTTACGAAGATTTCGCAACTCTCTTTTACTTTTCAGTGAAATTCAGGTGAAATTCGTGAAGAAAAAGTTAAGAGGTGAAATATCGTGCAATCTTTTCGTTTGTAATGATATTGCATGACATTGCAGATTCCGCGAATATTGCTTCCGAAATGCTATCATTTCATAAAAATGCGGTAGGACTTACCGATAATTCAGAAAAGATTAGTACTTTTGCATCAGGGATGTTAAAATATTCCCAATTGAGTGTATGAAACAACAATATGCAGTCATCGTGCTCTTTGCACTGATAGTAGCGTCAAGTCTGACAAGCCTTGACAGTTATCGCTCTACGAGTCGGAAAGTGAGCGAGGATATGGACAGAGCACTGGCCATCACGATGCAGGAACAGCAGAGCGACGTCATCAACCAGGACACTATCCGCACCTTCAACAGTCACTTGCAGATTGCAGCATTGCGAGGCAAGGCTACGCTGGCGGTAGATACCCGCAGTAGGCAGTTCAAGGCGTATGCTCACTGCTCCGAGGCTACCATCTTCAGCCTTTCCGACCAGCGGCCTGCTGCATTGCTTTGGATGCTGACAGGATTCTGGGCGATGTTTGTATGGTATCGACGCGCTGCCATAGCTTTACCTGCTGGCAATGGCTTTGGTGGCTTGACCTATTCAGAAGCAGAAGGCTGTTTCTATGCTGCTGATGGGAGCCATGTACAACTGACTCCCATGCAGCACCATCTGATGGAGATGTTCTTCCATTCGCCCTCACACTGCTTGTCGAAGGCAGAGATATGTGATGCCCTGTGGCCCAAGAAGCCCGATGCCAACGATACGCTCTACACACTGATCCGCAGGCTGAAACCCGTCATAGAGCAGCATTCCAACCTCAAAATCGAATCAGACCGCAGTAAGGCTTATCGGTTGATTATCAAGTAGATAGGTGTCTGACACGGAGCCTGACAATGAAATGTCAGGCAAATGTTAGACTTCTTTTTCGGCCTGTTAGACGATTGTTGCTACCTTTGCACGAAAAACGAGCAAAGCATGATGCAACAAACAACCTTTTCAAGAGTCAATACCTTGATGGCGTGGCTGATGTTTGCCATC
>CAMNPN010000026.1 GCA_946548085.1 uncultured Prevotella sp.
GCCGTGCTTCTCGCGGGCTGTCATACAGTCGGCCAGGGCCTCGTTCACCTCGTTGCCGGCATTGATGATCGTCTGGACGTACTTCTTCTGAAGGTCTTCTTCAGTGAGCTGGGCTATCTTCTTGTTGGCTTTCAGCGTGCCACGGGCAAAGATGGGCTGTGTAAGCGAGCCGATGGCAGTGAGCAGCAGCTTACCCGGGTCGGTAATGACGCCAGCATTATTGGTCCATCCGGCACTACCGCCGAGCGTGATGCTTGGGTAAAAGGCCGAACGCGCTGCAGCTGTGTTGTAGAAAGCCTCCTCCATAGCATAGTTTGCCATACGTATGTCAGGACGGTTTTCCAGCATCTGGGCTGGTATGCCAATCTGCAGGTACTTGGTGTTGAACATACGCTCCTCGGCATCCTCAGTCGCCGTTCCCGACGTGCCGTCGCCTACCCGTAGCCTTTCAGCATGATGCAGGATGGAACTACCCCACTTCTGGCGGTTGATGTGCTGCGGGGTGACGGCCAGCAGCTTGCAGATAGCGTTCTCAACAGAACGGATGCTGCGATGCGTGTCGGCGATCTGCGTCTTCACATTCAGGTAAGATGCCTCCATCTGGTTGACGGCTGTGCTATAGGCCTTGCCATTTTCCCAAAGAGCCTTTTCTGTTTCAAGCGAGACGTTCCAGAGGCTGTCGGTCTGTGTGAGAATTTCCAGTTGGCGGTCGAGCACCTGCAGCATCATATACTGCTGGGCCGTGATAGATACAAGGTTGGTACGTACTGCCTCCTGCTGTATCTCAGCCTGCAGAAGCACTGCCTTTGCTGCGCGCTTCTTATTGGTGATGGAACCAAACACATCGATGTCCATCGACAGCTGCAGCGGCAGGTCATAGCTCTTGACGGCCTTACCACCGTCGAAACTCGACAGGGTGCCCTGAGGTGCAAACATCAGCGAAGGCAGGTAGGCCAGCTTAGCAGCCGTCAGCGCAGCCTGACTTTTCTCCACAGCAATACGCGCAGAGTTCAGGTCGGTGTTGTTGGCCAGCACCTGCTCGATGAGTTGCTGGAGACACGGATCATTGAAGAACTCACGCCACGACATCTGGGCGATGGTCGTTTCGCCTGTGGCTGCCCGGATGCTCTCGTCGGTACCGAAGGCATCTGAAGGCGTAGGCGTATTCTGCACATATTTGTTATAGATGCCGCAGCCCGTGAGCATCAGGCCCACGGCTGCGATTGCTATCATATTCTTAATACTCATAATTCACTTACAATTCTTTTCGACTACGAATCACACGAATTTTACTAATCATTCTACTCTCCCGCACTTTATATCCGGTGCACCCTGGAACTTCTCATGCAGTTTCTGGAACACAATGAAGAAGGCGGGAACGACGAAGAGCAACGCAACTGTTCCGATGCTCATACCGCCGATGACACCGAGAGCAAGAGCACGGTTACCGTTGGCACCGGCACCTCCCGCGATGACCAGCGGTATCATACCGATAATCATCGTGGCCACCGTCATCAGGATGGGGCGCAGACGCTCCTTACAAGCCTCAAAGGCGGCATCGCGGATGCTCATACCCTGGGCGCGGCGCTCAGTGGCGAACTCGGTAATCAGGATGGCCGTCTTGGCCAACAGACCGATCAACATAATGACACCCGTCTGCAGATAGATGTTGTTGTCCATGCCAGGCAGGCCCAGCTGGCTGCCTAAGAATGCGAACACGAAGGCACCCATCAGTCCGAACGGTACGCTGAACAGCACGGCCCACGGTGTGAACCACGAGTTGTAGAGCGAGGCCAGGATGAGATAGATTAAGACGGCGCAGATGACGTAGATAAGGGCGGTGGCATTAGAGCCGGCAGCCTCCTCAAGCTCACGCGACATACCACTATACTCGTAGGTGGCAGTGGCCGGCATCTCCTCCTTGAACACCTCGGCGATGACCCTGTGAACGTCACCCTCGGTGAAACCGCTACCGGGTGTCACAAAGCAGGTGATGCTCTGCAGCAGGTTGAAGTGCTCGATATTGGCCGGACCGACTATCTCCTTCAGGGTGACGAACTCAGACATGGGGGCCATCTTGCCACCATTCACCTGCATGAAGATGTTTTGTAGCGACTGCGGGTCGAGACGGTATTCGGGCGAAGCAGCAGCCATGATGCGGTAGACCTTACCAAACTGGTTGAAGTTACCGATATAGGCACCACCACAATATGCACCAAGGGTGTTAAGCACGTCGGCTGGCGATACGCCAGCACGGTCGCACTGAGCAGCGTCCACATCGACCTGATACTTCGGGAAGCGCTCTGAGTAGGTTGTCATGGCGGAAGACACTTCCGGCCGCTCAGACAACTTGGCTAAGAAGCGCTCGGTATGCTTGGCAAACTCCGAGAGGTTGCCGTCGGTGGGATCTTCAACGATCAGGTTGATGTCATTACTCGTACCGTAGCCAGGAATCTGAGGCATCTGGAAGGGTATCACCCTCAGATTCTTGATATCCATACAGTCATAATAGAAACGGTACATAACGAGGTCGATGAGGTGGTCCAAGCCTGGGCGATCGTCCCAGTTCTTCAGGCGCACCACCATCGTACCATAGTTAGAGCCGGCACCCGACAACATACCGTAGCCACAGGTGATCGAGAAGCTCTCCAGCTCGGGGATCTTCTTCACTTTCTCCTCCACCTTCTTCACCATCTCTCGCGTCTGCTTCAGCGTGGTACCCTCAGGGGCCTGAATCTCAGCAAGGAACACACCCTGGTCCTCCTGAGGCACGAGACCTGAAGGCAGGCTCTTCATGAAGAACACCAGGAGCACGGCGGCCAGCGCCAGCAGACTCCATGCCAGCAAGGGGCGCTTGATGAACTTCTGCACGCTCTTGCTATACTTATTATATATAGCGTTATAACTGACGGTATATGCTTTCTTGGTATAATAGGTCAGGCCCTTGCCTTCCTTCTTGCCTTCTGTGACACGCATCATGATGGCGCAGAGGGCAGGACACAGCGTCAGAGCCGATATACACGACAGACCGACGGACGAGGCAATGGTCACGCCAAACTGTGTGAAGAACGTGCCCGACGTACCTGGCATGAACATCACGGGGACGAACACCGCCATGAATACCAAGGTACACGAGACGACGGCTACAGACACCTCGTTCATGGCCTGACGGGTGGCCTCGCGGGCGTCGCTGATGCCGTTCTCCATCTTCGCCATAACGGCCTCAACCACCACGATGGCATCGTCCACCACCGTACCGATGGCCAGCACCAGTGCGAACAGCGTGAGGATGTTGAGCGAGAAGCCTGCCAGTGAGACGACTGCAAAAGTACCTAACAGCGACACGATAATCGAGATAGAAGGAATAATCGTGGCCTTGAAGTTCTGCAGGAAGAAGAACACCACGAGTACCACGAGGATGATGGCGATGACAAGCGTCTCCACCACATTATGGATAGCGGCGAAGAGGAAGTCGTCGCTGGTCATCATGGTCACGAACTCCAGTCCGGCAGGCATGGTCTTCTTCACCTCTTCAAAGGACTTGTTAATAAGGGCGTTCACCTGGGTGGCATTGGCACCTGGCGCCGCGAATACCATGAAGAGAGCGCCCGGACGGTCCTGGATGTTCGACGTGAAGTTGTAACTCATGGCACCAATCTGTACCTCGGCCACGTCGCTCAGTTGCAACATGCCGCCACCACTGGTGCGCAGCACGATGCTGTTGAACTCCTCCACCGTCTTCAGCGTACCTTTGTACTGCATGTTGTACTGGTAGGAGTTACCCGACTGCTCGCCCAACGTACCTACAGCCGACACAAAGCTTTGACCGCCGATTGCGGCAAAGACATCGTTAGGGGTCAGACCGTACTGGGCCATCACGTCGGGCTTCAGCCAGATGCGCAGGGCGTAGGTATTGCCAAGGCTCAGCACGTTACCCACACCGGTGATACGCATCAGGCGCGGCTTAATGTTGATGTCGACATAATTGGACACGAAATCCTCGTTGTACTTGCCGTCGGCACTCTTCACAGCGAAAATCCTCAGAATATTGTTCTGACGCTTCTCTACCTTCACACCGACCTTGGTAACGTCAGCAGGCAGCAACGCCAGAGCACCGCTTACACGGTTCTGCACGTTCACTGCCGCCATGTCGGGGTCAGTACCCTGCTTGAAATAGACATTGATTTCCACATCACCATTCGACGACGCCTTTGAGGTCATGTAGTCCATGCTGGTCACACCGTTGACAGCCTCCTCGAGAGGCTGGATGACCGACTTCATCACCGTGTTCTCGTCAGCACCGGAGTAACTGGTGGTTATCGACACCGTAGGCGGTGCAATGTCCGGATACTGCTCCACTGGCAGCGTACTCATCGAGATGTAGCCTACCAGCGCTATCACAACCGAGATGGCACACGCCATCACGTATTTATTAATAAATATATTGTTCTTCATAAAGCGGAAGCAAATTCTTCATTGTTTATTCTTCATTTTTCACTTCCTCGGGGAACAACACTCTCTGTCCCTCCGTCACATTATTGGCACCGACGGTCACAATCTTGTCACCCTCGTTCAGACCGCTGGTAATAATGAAGTCCTTACCGTTGCCTGTGTCCTCGGTCGTCACTTCGACGGCCGTGGCCGTGCTGTCTGCCTTTACCTTATAGACCTGAGCCCTGTCTTGCAGACGTACCACGGCAAACTGGGGAACTACAATCATATCCTTCTCTGCGAAGGACATAACGACTGTACCCTGTATGCCTGAGTACAGATGGCCGTCTGGGTTGGGGAAGGAAACCTTGGCAGTCAGTGAACCTGTAGATGCATTGACCACACCCGTCAGACTGACAACACGACCCTTGTGGGGATACTCCGTACCGTTTTTCATCACAAACGTTGCTTCGGGCAGGCTGGCAATGTACTTGTCCACCTCGTCTGCTTTCATGCCACTTTGTACCAATGCCTCAATAATTGCTTCTGTCACCGAGAACTCAGCATACATCGTCGTGTTGCCACTCAGCATGGTCAACTCACTCATGGGTGACACCTGGTCGCCAGTACGAACAGGAACCTCACCGGTAATACCCGATACAGGAGCGGTGATAGTGCAGAAGCCGAGGTTCACCTTGGCGCGGTTCACTGCCGCCTTGGCCTGGGCTACTGCTGCCTGGGCCTGCTTGTAGGTATTCTCAGAGTTGTTCAGCATATAGCTGCTGACGATCTTTTTCTCAAACAGGTTCTTGTTCGACTCGTACTCCAACTTTGCAGAGTTCTCCTGAGCCTGGGCGGCCTGCAGGTTGGCCTTGGCGGCCTCCAGCTCCAGTTGAGCATTGCGCGAGTCGATGATGAAGAGCACCTGCCCTTTCCTTACCTGCTGACCCTCGGTGACACAGATCTTCATCAGCTGACCGCTGACCTGTGGCGTAATCGTCACATCGTTCTGGCCCTTCATTCTGGCACTGAACTTATAAGGCAGTTCGATGTCTGATTTCTTGACTGTCATCGTTTCGAACGACGACTGTGTCTCCTTGGGCATATTCACCCCGCATGACACTAACCCGGCTATGGTGCAGAGCACCAAAGTCGCTTTTAACGATTTCATTTTCATTTTGTTTGCTTTTTGTTTGTTATACATATTAATTATTTTGTTCACTCATTTTTTCACGCGCACTCAGATTGTCGGTGAAGTTCCGTGTCAGCCTATCGCCCTGCTTCTCCAAGACTGACGAATAATATATAATAAAGAGTATTGCTACGAGCGCGAATATGCCGAGCCAACTACTCCAAGGCATCGCATAATCGACGAAGTAACTGACAAAGACTGCGGTGATGAGGATGCGCAGCAGTCCATATGCCGTCAGCCTGACACGCCAGCGAGCACCGCTCTCCCAAAGCTTATTGACCTCGGGACTATCGCCACCCGACTTCAGCAGCATCCACAGGAAGGGTGAGCATAGGATGAGGGCAACGAGGGCCGTCACGGGGTGAACCCATTCTGCGGGTACCAAACTGGCAATGATAGGTTGGCCGTAATAAAGCATGATAGCCATGATGGCGATACAGAGTACACTGTTAATCAGCATGGTAAAGATGAACCGCTTGAAGCAGTCGTTATAAAGTTGCTGCAGCTCGTCGGGAGCCTGCTCGTCGGTTTCGTCAGTGTTGCGTTCCAGCTTGGCCATCCACTTGGCCGGCAGCATGCGGGCCACCATGTTATAGGCAGGCTCTGCCAATCGTATCATATATGGTGTGGTGAAAGTGGTAAACACCGACACGGTCACAACGATGGGATAGAGGAACTCACTGGTGACATGCAACGACATGCCGAGGGTGGCCAGAATAAAGGCGAACTCACCAATCTGTGTCAGTGAGAAAGAACACTGCATGGAGGTCTTCAGCGACTGGCCGGAAATCAGGAAGCCGCAGGTGCTCAGGATGGTCTGACCCAATATGACGGCAGCGATGATGCTGATAATGGGCACGATATACTCGATGATGAGAGCCACATCGACCATCATACCGACAGACACGAAGAAGATGGCGCCGAAGAGGTTCTTGACAGGAGCGACGAGGTGCTCTATCTGCTCTGCCTCAACGGTCTCTGCCAGGATGCTGCCCATAACAAAGGCACCGAAGGCAGCGGAGAAGCCTGCTGCGGAGGCTGTCACCACCATGCCGAAGCAGAGGGCGAGGGCTGTGATGAGCAGCGTCTCGTCGTTCATCAGGGGCTTAAGCTTGCGCAGCACCATGGGGATGAAATAAAGTCCCACGGTAAACCAAAGCACGAGGTAAAGCCCCAGCGTCAGGATGGAGTTGAACATCTGCGAGCCCTCAAACTCCTTGCTGACTGCCATCGTGGAGAGCACCACCATGAGTACGATGGCAAGGATGTCCTCGATGATCAGCACACTGAGTACGAGTCCGGCAAAACGCTGTTGTCGAAGACCCATGTCGTCGAAGGCCTTGAAGATAATGGTGGTCGACGACATGGCCAGCATGCCACCAAGGAAGATGCAGTCCATCCGGCTCCATCCAAAAAGTTCACCAGTGCAGGCACCAACGTACATCATGGCCAGGATAATGCAGATGGCGGCGATGATGGGCGCGGCACCCATCTTCAGAATCTTCTTGAAAGAGAATTCCAGTCCAAGGGCAAAGAGCAGGAAGATGACGCCGATCTCGCTCCAGACGTGGACACCGTGCATGTCGGTCACACTGGGCATGTAAGGCATGTTGGGCGAAGCGAGGAATCCCGCTACGATATAACCAAGAACAATAGGCTGTTTCAGGCTCTTAAAAAGGAGCGTCATGACACCTGCACAAATCAGGATGAGCGCAAGGTCAGCAATCAAAGGTTCCAGCTGTGACATAATTCGATATTGTTTTAATCATTATCTATTTGCTTTCCTTACTCGCTTCTGTGACAAAACAGGCCACAAGCCCATACATGATGGTCGGACGTATCCATATCTCTATAAGCAGATAGTTGGTGTACTCATTGATGGGTTCCAGATAGATGCTCAAGTTGTAGAACGAGGCGATAAGCACGTCAATGATGAAGAGCCCCCACAGGTCGCCCTTTGAATAACTTTTCCAGTTCTTGCGAGCATAAAAGAAGGTGAGCGAGCAGAGCAGCAGCACCGACAGCGTGAGACATGCCAGATGCAGGGCGTAATAGGACAAAGGCGGCGGGAAGAGGATGTCGCGCAGCAACACCGACATGCCCACAGATACGGAAGACCAGTAATTGAACTGGTAAGTATTGATGCGGTAGTTGAAGAAATACATCCAGATCATCACCAGACAGGCGATGTAGAACATATTGAGTATAAGCTCGGGCCAGGCATCACGCAGTCCAAAATGATAAACGGCGTAAAGCATCATTCCTACGGAGAGCGTGCCACCGACCGCAGTAATGACTATATCGAAAACCTTAGTTCTTTTATTGAATCTTATATCCATTTTTAATATCTTAGTTCATCGTAGTTTCTAATTCGCAGGTAAAGTTAATTAAATTATCTCAAACCGCCAAGTACCAAACCGATTTTACGTAAAGTTTTGCATATTTTGAAATACATTTTGCATATTTTGAAAGTCAGCCTTTAACTTTTACACATTTTGAGACCTCTTCCTGAATATTCGCAGCTTAACCGATTATTAATACTATCCACCCGCTTCGTGCATCCAGGCCGTCACACTCTGACCAGTGCGCTGCTTAAAGGCGAGGCTGAACGTGCTGAAGAGCAGTCTTATCACACCGTCATGATAGAGCTCCCCGCCTGCAAAGGTACTCATTTCTGGCGATTCTCCCAAAAATAATTGCAAAAAAAGATAGGTTGACGATTTCGGTTGTGAAGCCTGAACGTATAGACTATAATTACCTATTTTATACACTATCACGCCAAAAGCAGGGAAAAGCAGGCAGAAAGATTTGGCCATGTCAGAAGAAATATGTAAGTTTGCAGACGATTTTAGTAACAGGTAGAACTACACAATTAGACCGACAGGAATATGTATAAGTTTGAACCGCTGCTGAAGCAGACGCTCTGGGGAGGCGACAGGATCATCCCCTTTAAACATCTCAACATTCCCGAGCAGAGCTCGCCCAATCCCGCTGACGCGCCTACCCGTGCTCAATGCTCAAAGCTCAATGCTCAAAGCCTTTCTACCCCTTCACCTATCACCTCTAATATTGGGGAGAGCTGGGAGATCTCTGGTGTAAACGGCAACGAGACCATCGTGGCCAGCGGCCCGCAGAAAGGCAAGAGCCTCAACGAGCTGGTACGCGAGCAGAAAGGTCTGCTCGTAGGCGAGGAGAACTATCAGCGCTTTGGCGATGAGTTCCCGCTGCTCATCAAGTTCATCGATGCCCGTCAGGACCTCTCTATCCAAGTACACCCCAACGACGAGACTGCCCACCGTCAGGGTAAGCCACGCGGCAAGACGGAGATGTGGTACTGCTTAGGAAGTGAAGAGGGCAAACGGCCCATGCTCTATAACGGACTGAAGAAGAAGATCACGCCCGAGGAGTATAAGGCGATGGTCGACAACGACACCATCACCGACGCACTGGCCCGCTATGAGGTGCATGAGGGCGACGTGTTCTTCATCCCCGCAGGCCGCATCCACGCCATCGGTGCCGGCTGCTTCGTGGCAGAGATCCAGCAGACCTCAGACGTCACCTACCGCATCTATGACTTTAAGAGAAAGGACAAGGACGGGAACTACCGCGAACTGCATACCGCTCTCGCCGCAGAGAGTATCGACTACACCGTACTGCCAAACTACCGCACGGAGTATGAACCCAGGCAGAACGAAGGGGTGCAGGTGGTCAGCTGCCCGTATTTCACAACATCTGTCTACGACCTGACGGAGCCGATGACGCTCGACTACTCCGAGCTCGACTCGTTTGTCATTCTCATTGCCGTGAAGGGAGCTGGAAGCATCACCGCCGATGGCGAGACCATCAGTTTCCAGATGGGCGACACCGTCCTTCTGCCTGCCAACACCAACGAGGTAAGGGTTGACGGCAGCATCAAATTCCTGGAAACGTTCGTGTAATATTTAGTTTACAGTTTACAGTTTACGGTTTACAGTTGAAATGACTGTAGGCGAGTGTCATCCGCAAGTGTAATCATCTGTAAACCGTAAACTGTAAACCGTAAACTATATGCTACCCTTCCAGGTAGTGCCTGATGTCGTCCTGGATTTTGCGGAACAACTCTGAGGCCATGTAGCCATTGTTCTTCTTGAGCATCACCTTGATGTCCTGCAACGAGTTTTCGTAGCAAGTCATCTCGTTGCGCTTCTGTGTGTTATGGGCTCTTGCGCGGCTGATCTCGTTCTGCCGCTCCTGACGGAGCACGTTGCACACCTTAGAGAGCATGGGCGACGCAATGGTATCAAAGAGATGATGCCCCTGTATATATAAATAGGTGGTCTGTGGTGTCACTCCCAGAGCCTTCACACTCTCCTTCGTGGCCAGATACTCCGCCTTGGCATCTGGATAGGTGCGCTGCAGCTCGTTGATCTTCGTAAACACCTTCCGCTTCACGTTCGCTATCGACGTAGCGGGATTGGAGATATTCAGTCCCCCAGGGTCGGCAATACGGTTAAAGTCGGTGATAGTAAACTTAGTATAGTTGCCGTTGCGATAGAGCATGATCGACCAAACAAAGAGCGGGAAGATCGCCTCGGAGAACTGGCGGAAATACTCACGGAAGTCGAAGATACGGTGGTCGTTGAGTGTCACCGACACACAGACGTTATGCAGCGACGGGGCATAGCACTGGAAGTTCTCGATGGCATAGACATAGGTATGGAAGACGTATGGATTCTCGAGGATGCTCTTCGACGAGGGCGTGGCTCCCGCCATCAGGTAGTCGTAGTCGGCATCCACGCAGGCAATCATATCCTTGCCCAAGGGCTCCGCCTTGAGGAGTGTCATCAGCACCGACTTCTTGCCGCGCGACAGCTTACCCTTCGACGGCAGCATCACCTCGAAGTAGCGCTTGTCGTTCTCAAACTCCGAGAGTACCGTGCGCCAGAAGTAGATATCGTCATAGCTCTCGACGTAGGCTACGATCCTATGCCGCGCCTTCTTCGAGGTGAGGGCGTTGGCCGCCTCGAAGTAGCTGCTGTTGATGTTGTCCTTCAGCCGTTTTGCCATACTCTTTTCTTGGCATAAACTATATCGTTATATCGCTCACTTCCGTCACGGCATCCATCCAGCCGTTCATCACCACGGCGGGCGAGTGGGTGGTGAGGATAATCTGCACGTTGGGGTTCAGTTCCAGACAGAGGTCAATGAGCCGTTTCTGCCACTCGATATGCAGCGACACCTCTGGCTCGTCCATGAAGAGCACGTAGGGCAGGTTGTCCTCCACGAGCACTGTGAGCAGGATGGCGAGTATCTGTTTCTCGCCGCTGGAGAGCTGATAGGGCACCAGTGTCTCACCGATCTGCGAGAAGCGTATCTCGTTCTCCGTCCGCACGATCTTCTTGCCCGTATCCGTAAACAGGTCGTCGACGATGTCTTGGAATCGCCGTTTCTTCTCCGAGAGCTGTTGGGCGGCATCGGTATTTCCTGCCTGAAGCTCGGCGATGATGCGGTTGCCGATGTTCACCTGATAGTCGAGGTATTTGCGCTGCAGATGGAATATCTGGAAGTCGAGAGCCGATCGTATGCGGGTGTCCACCATGTTCAGCGTCTCGTTGTCGAGCATGGGCGAGTCGAGTGAGCGGATAATGTCGAAGCGTATGTGGGTCGCATCGGCAGGCTCCACGTCGATCTTCACTCCCTTCAGCAGGTGGTTGATGATGTCGCCGTTGGTATTCACACTCTTGATGACCTTGTTGAGGATGGTGCTCTTACCCACGCCGTTGATGCCGCTCAGGATGTTCACCTGGCGGTTCAGCTCCCACACGATATGTTTCTTCCCACTCCAGAGCGAGTCGATCTCTATACGGCGGATATAGTCAGCATACTTCTGCATAGTCTTAGGTTTTTAGTTTTGATGGGTGCCGCGGTGTCTCAGCGGCTTTTAAACATCGGGCGCTTATCGCCTGGATGCCAGTAGTCGAGCAGCGCGATTTCAAACACCAGGTTGCTGTAGCCTGGTATCGACCTCAGGCCGGATGTGCCATAGCCCAACTGATAGGGCACGTACACCCGCCAGCGGTCTCCCTTGTGCATGTTCATGAGGGCAGTGGCGAAGCCGACGGTCAGGCCCTGCGGGATAAAGTCGACAGCCCCCGCCGTCGTCCAGTCGAAGCCGTTCAGGAAGGTCTGGTCGAACACGTATCCCTCCTTGTAGCTCTTCGAGGGGATGAGATATCCGCGATACGACACGCGGCAGGTGTCTGTAGCGATCGGACTCTCCGTGTTGCTGCTCGTCTCGATCCGCTCCACGTAGATATAGTCGCTGTTCTTGAGGTTCGAGGCCGTAGCCTCCTTCGTATATGCCAGTATCTTTGTCAGGTTCCCGCCGTTGGCCTGTACGGCCCAGTGGTCGGTGGCGCCGTTGTTGCGCTCCTGCCAGTTGGCATATTCTTCCTCCTCCGTATTTTCTTCGCTACAAGAAGTAAAGAGTGTAGCGTGAAGCGTGAAGAATGCTGCGCACAGCAACATCCTCCACGTCCAAGCCGCTCTCTTCTTCCTCCTTAATTCTTCACTCTTCATTCTTCACTCTTCACTAAATTAGAGTTTCTTCAACAGCGAGGCGATGCTCACCTTGTCCTCGATGATGGCGTTCAGCTGGGCGATGTCCACACGCTCCTGCTCCATCGTGTCGCGGAAGCGCAGCGTCACCTTGCCGTCTGTCAGCGAGTCGTGGTCGACGGTGACGCAGTACGGCGTGCCGATGGCATCCTGACGGCGGTAGCGCTTGCCGATAGAGTCCTTCTCGTCGTACTGGCAGGCAAAGTGATACTTCAGCTGGTCGATGATCTCGCGGGCCTTCTCGGGCAGTCCGTCCTTCTTCACCAGCGGCATCACGGCGCACTTCACAGGAGCCAGCGCAGCAGGCAGATGCAGCACAGTGCGAGTCTCTCCGTTTGCCAGCTTCTCCTCCTCGAAGGAGTGGCACATGATGCTCAGGAACATACGGTCGACACCAATAGAGGTCTCGATGACGTACGGAGTATAACTCTCGTTGGTCTGAGGATCAAAGTACTTGATGCTCTTGCCAGAGTATTTCTCATGCTGCGAGAGGTCGAAGTTCGTACGGCTGTGAATACCCTCCACCTCTTTGAAACCAAACGGCATCTTGAATTCGATATCAGTAGCAGCATTGGCATAGTGAGCCAGTTTGTCGTGGTCGTGGAAGCGGTAGTTCTCTGCGCCGAAGCCCAGGGCCAGGTGCCACTTCATACGGGTCTCCTTCCACTTCGGGAACCACTCCAGTTCCGTGCCAGGCTGTACGAAGAACTGCATCTCCATCTGCTCAAACTCCCTCATGCGGAAGATGAACTGACGAGCCACAATCTCATTACGGAAAGCCTTACCGATCTGAGCGATTCCGAAAGGAATCTTCATACGGCCGGTCTTCTGAACGTTCAGGTAGTTCACGAAGATGCCCTGAGCCGTCTCCGGACGCAGGTAGATCTTCATCGAGCCGTCGGCCGTGGAGCCCATCTCGGTGGAGAACATCAGGTTGAACTGGCGCACGTCCGTCCAGTTCTTCGTGCCGCTGATGGGATCCACGATCTCCTCATCGAGGATGATCTGCTTCAACTCATCGAGGTCAGGTCCCTGCATAGCAGCCGCATAGCGGGCATGAAGGGCGTCGCGCTTCGCCTTAGTTTCCTTTACACGCTCACTGGTCTCCAGATACTTAGCCTCGTCGAACGAGTCGCCAAAGCGTTTGCGAGCTTTCTCGACCTCCTTCTGGATCTTGTCATCGTACTTCGCAATCTGGTCCTCGATGAGCACATCAGCACGATAGCGCTTCTTCGAATCGCGGTTATCAATGAGGGGATCATTAAAGGCATCCACGTGTCCGCTAGCCTTCCATATAGTGGGGTGCATGAAGATGGCCGAGTCGATACCCACGATATTCTCGTGCAGCATCGTCATCGCCTTCCACCAGTACTGCTTGATATTATTCTTCAACTCCACACCGTTCTGACCATAGTCGTACACGGCGCCCAAACCATCGTAAATCTCACTCGACGGGAACACGAACCCATACTCCTTACAGTGACTTACGATCTTCTTAAATACATCATCTTGTTGTGCCATAATATAATCAAATTCGAATTTTGGGTGCAAAGATAGTGCAAAATTTCGATTTAGCGAAGAGAATGCAGATTTATTTGCATTCTTGAGTGTGAGAAATTTATCCAATTCGAATAAAATACCAAATTTCTTTGGATATTTTTTGATATCGCCTTTTAATATTTATTATTTTATTATTTAAAATTTGACTTTTGTTCTCTGCATATCCGGTAGCTGGTACAAAGATACGAATAAGTCAGCAATAATCCAAACATTTCCGGGAAAAACATTTGCCACGGCGAGTTTGCATTGTATGCATGAATTGTATGAATTTCCATCTCAGCAAGTATTCCTCCTCGCCGCAATAGACAATTGGACTGTTGTGACAATCCTATGTACAGACCATCATAATACCACCTTTCAATATTTACCAGTTTGGCGTATAGAATAAAAATAATAATAGTCAAAATGCTCCCCCATTTTCCCATAAGGTATCTCAACGAATATTGACCTCGGCATTCCACTTTTATTCTTTCCTAACTTAATTTTCAAATGATGAGAATCATCACTGTAAGTCAATCTATACCAATTCCCTATCACATCGTTCTGGCGAGGCTCTGTAAAATATTTCAATTGATGATATTGATCATAATTTGACTTTAAGGAATGATCACGTTCTGTCCCGTACTCTTCACCGTTTATATAGACAAAGACATTTATGGCTAAAGGGACTCTTCCTGTATCTAATATTTCCCGCTCGTCAATCATTACTACCCCTCCTGCTAATGGCACATCATATTCTGTAATTTTATGCTGGGCTCTCCAACCATTTTCTTTTTTTACAGCCGTTTTGGACGGTTGTATATATCTCTCCGTCTGAGCACAACCCAGACAGAGAGATATCATCAATAGTTCAATGAACAAATATGCGCGAATATTCATCATTTTGACGCCAGTCTATACGTACACCGTCCTGCGAGTAGGTTTGTTCGAACATCCATGAATACTTTCTATTCATAATCGTTATTTGTAATTCACAAAAACTTCATCAATACGAAAAACGGAGAAGAACTAAAATGCATAACCTACCGATAATTGCAGACTGTAATTCTTTGAGTTGTTATGATCGCCATGATAGCAATCACTCATTCCTAATGTAAAGCGGGCCTGTGCAAACAGATCATCGGTTATCAGGTATGTGCCGCCCAGACCTATGGCCACATCTCCTGCTACTGCTTTACGAGAGTGCTCGCTGCCAGCATATTTCACCTTGCTCCTGACGTTAAATCCTATTTGAGGCCCTAAGTCGATACTGAAATGGGGAGAGGTGTAGTATTTCAGCATGACTGGTATGTTGATGTAGTCGAGGTTGTAGGTCCTTTCGCTGTTTTTTGCGCCCTGCATGGAATAGACTACTTCTGGCGATACGCCCCAGTGATTGTTGAACTTCCATTCCATCATTAAGCCAGCCTGAAATCCGGGTTTTATACCGCCAGCGACCTTATTGTCACCCCAAAACGATGTAAGATTGAGACCAACTTTCGTTCCGAATTTCACTTGTGCCTGTACTGTCATGGTACAGACAAGCAGCATTGTTGCAAATAATTGTCTTTTCATTATTGTTTACTTAAAGTTTGATTCATGCTATCAGTATATCTGAAAGCGGATGCAAAGGTACGAAAAAAGTCGAATATAAGAAAGAATTTCCTGCATTCAGAATTAACCAAGAATTAACCATATCTTCAATTGGCTCATAATCAAACGATTAGAATAACTGCGAAGTGACCTTACAGAGAGGTGGTCTTATGAGAAATCCATCAACATTGCATCCAGTTCCTTTGATTTCCCCTCTACGCCAAATAACTTTTTCATCATACTATTTCGTATCTTAGTGATGTAGGCAGGACTTACATCCAGCATTTTGGCGATGTCGCCAGGCGGCAGGTGTAAGCGGATGAGGATGCAGGTCTTGAACTCCTTATCATTCAGTTCAAACTTCTTTGATGATATGAACTTATAGAAGTTGGGGAGCGTGTTGATAATCATGACAAAGATGTGCTGCCAGTCGGACTCGGAAAGGGGCACTCCTCTTGCCCCCTTAATTCTTAGATCCTTATAATCGGACGACTCCAACAGCAAGTTCTCTGCGAACTCTTTCTGCGCTCCTACCTTATCTTGATATGAGAAGATGGATTCGTTCAGCAGGTCGATCTTCTCCTCTTTTTCCTTTATCATCCGACTCAGTTCTGTCTCATGGGAGCGAAGCATCAGAACATCTGACTGAGTTTGAGCCAAGGCGGATACCATGCTGTCATATTTGTCTCGCACTTCTTTCCTCTTTCGTCTCTCTCTTCTTATCAACGAAGCGGAAATCATGGTTACAAGTATTAGCAAGAAAACGATCCAGAGTAGCCTTTCATGTTCCTGGGCAGCTCTATGTTGTTCTTGCTGGGCTATCTCTTGGTTCCTGCTATAATCGTACATGGCTTTGGCTTTTTCCACCTCATGTGTAGCCATTTGGGCATAGGCAGAGTCGTTCATAGCATAACTGTATAGTGCATATTTAGCTGCTGAATCTGGTTTATGTGTCTTTTGGAACAATAAAGCAAGACCTCTTGAGCCAGCATTCTGGTTATTGAAGTTCTTGCCATCACGCAGTTCTTTCCTGAAAAAGAACTCAGCAGAATCAAGATGATTGCTATATAGGTACCATAGTCCCTTTGAATAATAGTATGTTTCTCTGCCTTTTTCAATATTGCCTTGCTTGTCAAAATAGCCTGAACCCAATTCGTATTGGTCCATATAATGTTTTGCTTTTATTAGCTCACCTTTTTCTACTAAGGCACTAATTATACCTCCTAATATTCCAGCCGAAATGTCTTCATAGCCATGTAGATGAGCTAAGGCCGACGCTTGTTCTGCGATACATATTGCCGAATCAAGCTTTGATAAATTATAGTAAGGAGAAATTTTTCCTGCCATACTTAAGATTGCATTTAGCGTGTCTTTTCCTTTGAAACCATATTCAATTGATTTATCATCACATTGCAGACTTTGCTCCATCAGATTCTGATAGTAGAATAAGTGTCCCATTTGCCCGTAGACACGGCTGAGCTGACTGAAGTCACAGTCGGCAGCAGCAGTATCTGCACGTTCAGAAGCCTTAAGAAAAGAGCTGAGGGCCATAGGGGCCTCTTTAATGTCATAATAGGCACGGCCAAGGAGATAGTAGGCCAGCATCTGCTCGTTAGGAGTTCCGTTGTCGTCGAAATAGTCGGCAAGGGCTTGTGCCTCATCCGTTGAGCGGAAGATGGTGTCGAGTTTATTGTAGGCATTCTGTCGATAGAGGCGGCACAGCATGCGCGAATGCCGGTCTAATCGCAGCTCGCCACTCTCCAGGCTGTCGAGCAAGATGAGCGCAGAGTCGGAGCGCCCATTGGCTATCAGCCCACTGACATCAGCCAATGCCGCCGTCACGCCCTTGTCTTCACAGCCCGCCAACAGGTGAACCAGTACAGACATCATCAGATATATAAACAGTCGCCTCATCTCAAAACTTCTGCAAAAGTACAATATTATTTTGATATAGCCACACGCAGGAGCTAAATACATCATGATGAAAAAGATTTTCGGGAAAACCTTTGGCGGTTTGAGAATTTATTCGTACCTTTGCAGCCGAATTAAAAGACAGGGGCATAGCCCAGTTGGTTTAGAGCGCTGCAGTCACATTGCAGAGGTCCCCGGTTCGAGCCCGGGTGTCCCTACAGAAAATCCTCGCCGAATGGCGAGGATTTCTTTTTATTGTATCACGACCTTGCGGCCCCGGCGGATGTAGACCCCCTTCTTCGGAGTGCTGGTGCCGACGCGACGGCCCTTGAGGTCGTAGAGGCCGTCGGAGGCAGAGGCCGCAGCGCGACGAACGGTGGGAATAGCCGTAGCGGGCGGCTCGGCATAGTTGTCGTAGCTAAAGCTTACGTCCTTGTAGTCACCCCAGACATATTGCTCAAGACCCGGATAGTCGACAAAGGGATTGCGGTTCTTCTGGATGGCATAAATCGCCTCGTTGCGCTTGATCTCCTTCTCGCTGACGGGATCCTGCTGCGCCCAGCGGAGCAGCATGCGCAGAGCCCAGTCTGTGAAGAAGGGATAGACATTGCCGCTGAGCATGTCGCTCTTCCAGTCGCGGGGACTGCGCGCTGCACCCTTCTCATTCTTATACGACTCGTAGGCGGTGGCCATGTAGAAATAGACGCGTGCCAGGTCGCCCTTGTACTCGTCGGCAGGTTCGAACACACGGCCATTGAGGCCAGACACCTTATACCCCAGCTCGTCGGTACAGCGGCCGAACTTGGAGTAGCCGCCCTCCGACTGCTTGGTGATCTTGTCGCCCACCTCGCCATAAGGATAGTTAGAACGTATGGTGTTTACCGAACGGTCGGTGGGGAACAGATGGTGCAGGTCGGTGTACATGGGATAGACGTTGGTGCTGTAGTTGTCGACGGTTGTAGACTCGTTGAACCAGCTCTTGGGGAAGGCATGCTCGCGGTTGTAGACCACACCCTCGTCGTCGATCTCTTCACCCTTGTCCTGATCGGTCTTCGGCGTGAAGTGGGATATGGCGGAGTAGATGTCCCAGATGCTGCCGTCGGGACGCAGGTCGTAGCTGTTGATGGCATCCCACACGCCAGGGGTATAGGTCTGCACCTCGTGGGGAGAGATAATCTGGAAGAGGGCGGTCTTCAGGGCTGCGCCCTTCTTGCCGTCAGCAGCCTGATAATAGGCACCTGCGGGCTGGGCGAAGGCGAAGAGTGAACTACAGGCGGTGAGTAGCAGGGTAAGAAGCCGTTTCATAAGCATTCAGGTATAAAATAGTTATTTGATAAAACGGACACAGAGGCACAGAGATACAAGAAACTTGTTTGATCTCTGTGTCTCTGTGACCCTATGTTGAGAGATTACTCGGCGTTGGCCTTCCTGAAGCCGAAGCAGACGCCACCGCAGAGTTCTACAAGTTCCTTATAGGTGTCCTTGTAGCCGATGATGGTAATCTGGTCGCCCACCTCGATGCCGTTCTCGGCGATGAAGAACTTACGGGCATCACCCGTAGCGCCCCAGCCAGGATAGGTGCCATAAACGTAGAGCTCGCTGGTACCGTCGGTGATATAGAGGTTGCCGTAGTCATTCTCCTTGCCATTGCTGCCAAGGAGCGAGCTGATGGTGCCAGTGACACGATACCACACACCCTTGTCATCGGGCTTCTGGAGGAAGTCAGCGATAGAGATGTCGGTGACGGAGATGACCTCCTCAAGCTGAGCACCGGTCATCTGGGCAGAGCCCTTATATTCTCCACGCTTGCCGACGAGTGTGACGATGTCACCCTCCTTCAGCCCGGCAGCCTCGAAGTCGCCCTTCGAGCCGATGCCATAGACATAGGTCTCGCCAGAGAAGTCCTTCAGATAGACATTGCCGTAAGTGGGATTGGCCACGCTCTGGATGACACCCTTGATGCGGTACTGCGTCTCTCCCACCTCGGCGGCGAGGAACTCAGACACGTTTGCGTCGATGATAGCACCCTTCTGGTTGATGGTAGCCTGAGCGGTATAGTCTTTTTGGCCGTCGGTGGTCTTGAAGGTGACGGTAGTCGTGCGGTCGCCGCCGGCATTGGGCTGAGCGTGCAGCGTGACAGTGGGAGTATCACCAACGGTGGTGGCTACCACGCCGAGCCAGCTCTGAGCCTCGGCAGGCACCTCTACGGCCACACCATTGCCCTTGCAGGTGAGGTTGGCCACGATGTCGCCGCCCTCCACGGGCAGGGTGCTCTCGATGACACCGTTGACAGTGAGCGAGTCGCACTTCAGCAGAGACTTCGAGATGGAGATGACCTCAGCAGTACCCTGATTGGTCTCCGGCGTGCCGTTGTAGTCGATGAGTACACCCGAGATGACCATCTCGTCGCCCACGGAGAACTCGTCGCCCTTGGTGAAGTTAGCACCATTGAGCCACTTACCACGGTAGATCTCGAGCCAGTTGCCATCGCCGAAGGTACCGTCGTCGGAGATGAAATAGGTGGCATTGCCGTAAGAAGGACTGATCTCCTGGATGCGGCAGACGATACCCTTGACATAGACAGCCTTGTCGCCCTGAGCGTTGGCCTTGATGAGTGCCACAGCCTCAGCAACGGTGAGGATGACGGGATCAGTCACCTCAGCATACTGCAGCACATTGATGCGCTGCACCTTGCCGCCACAGTTGAGCAGCACCTCGCCTGTCTGGCTCTCGGTAGCAGTACCTGCAGAGAAGGTGAGGGTGCTGGCACCAGCACTGCCCGACATGGGGCTCACGGTGAGCCAGGCGGGAACGGATGCCTCTGAGATGCTCCAGCTGTCGGCAGCGGTGACCGTGATGGAGGTAGAGCCGCCAGCCTCGGGGAGCGCCACATAAGAGGATGATACCTGTACTTCGCTAAGAAGAGTCGGAGTGTTGTCTTCCGAGCAACTTACCAGCATAGCGAGAACCGCCATGAGGGAAGGAATGAAATATCTGAGTTTCATATTCTATACCTTATTAATAATTAATTGAAGTAGTACTTAACACCAATAGAAGCATACCAGCACTGGCCAAGTGAGTAGTTGGGCGTCCAGGTCTCTGTCTTGCCGCTGATAACCGACGGCGTAGAGTAGGTGGCATAGCCCTGGGCGTCGACACCCTCGTACTTCAGGATACGAGCCTCGGAGCCAATCTCGGGATTGAGATACTTCATCACGCCCCAAGAGGAGTTGAAGAAATTGAGCACATTCTTCATATCGAAGCTGAGCTGCAGCATGTGGCGGGTTTTGCCGACCATGAGCTTGAAGTCGTGCTTGTAGCCAAAGTCAAGACGGTGTACCCAGGGAGAGTAGACACTGTAAGGCTCGGCATAGTCGCCCTGACGACCGCTGAGGTAGCTGTCGTTGTGGACATAGTCCATGAAACGATTCATATCGTCGGCGGAAGCAAAACGGAAGTCACCGCTGCCCACGCCTACCTCATTGTCGCGAGGCACGTAGATGGCATCGTAGCTGTAGCCGTCACCGTTCATGTCGTTGGTCAGCATATAAGAGTAGTTATAGCCGCCGCGCCAGCCCTCATAGACGAAGTTATAGTGGTTGCCACACTTGTCGTGGATGGTAGCGCTGGCCACAAGACGGTCGGGGATAACATACTGTGAGTTGTGAAGCTTGATGTTGTTCGGACCCTCAGAGGTAGGAACATAGGTGAATGCCGACTCAGCAGCCGAACCCGGCATACCGGTAATCTCCTTGCTCACGGTGTGAGTATAGGCAGCCATGAGGCTCAGCCACTCGAAAGGCTGGGCGTTCAGGGTAACGTTGGCACTCCAGCCATAGCCCTTGCTGGTGTTCTCAAGCATGAAGGCCTTCGTGTTCGTACGGAAGCCAGAGGGATAGATAGGACGGTTGTCGGCACCATTGAAACGGGCGAAGCCGCCTACGTTGGGAATAGCCCAGTCGGAGATGCACACACCATTGATAGTCTTATTGAAGATTCCCTCGATGGTAGCCGAGAACGGGAACGACACGGGGAACTGATAGTCGACGGCCACAGAGGTCTTCCACACCTGCGGCATCTTGAAGTCGGGATCGACAGCAGAGATGGCCGAGGGGACGGTTCCGTCTTTGGGCGACACCGTCATGGGATAGCCCAGACTCTGAAGCTTATTCATCATCTCACTGATGGAGGTCATGGGGCCACCGGCGAACTCATCCATCGAGAAGCCCTTCTTCTTGGCATTGCTGGCATTGATCTGTGCCTGATACTGCACCAGACCGCCGTTGGTAGGCATGTTGGTGAAGAACACCAGGGGCAGACGGCCAGAGAAGAGACCCGTACCGCCACGCACCTTCAGGGTCTTGTCGCCGAAGACGTCGTAGGTGAAGCCCAGACGGGGCGAGAAGGTGATGCTATTGTCGGGCCATGTACCAGTGTCGATATGACGGCCCTCGTAGTCGAGCTCCTTGATAGCATTATTGGTCATCAGGTCGCCATTGTCGAAGAACAGTCCGTCGACACGCAGACCATAGGTCAGCTTCAGCTTGCCGGTGATGTTCCAGTCGTCCTGGGCATAGATACCGGGGCGGTTGAACTGCACACGGGCAGCGGGCTTTGACTCACCACCGTAGCCATAGGTCAGACAGAACACCTCTGGTGTCTGGTTGAAGAGCTCGTCGACAGTCATGCCGTCTTCCCAGTTGTAGCGATAGTAACCAGTACCGTTACGCATATACTGGTTGTCGGCCATCTGGTGTTCGAAGGATATACCGGCCATGATCTTGTGCTTACCCAAATAATAGGTGACATCGTCCTTGAAGTTCCAGATGGTGTTGTGGACGGCATTGTTCCAGGTGAACAGCTCATAGCCCAGTGCCATGTAGTTGTTGTCGCCCTTCGTGATATCGATGAAGGGGAAGGGGCTGGAGTCAGAGCCGCGCACGTCGTCGAGCTTCGAATAGGTGAAGAGGAACTGGTTCGACAGGTTGTCGGTCAGACGGCTGTTGAGGTCGACAGACCATGTGTGCACGATATTCTCCATGGAGTACATAGAGTTGGCGAACGACATGGAGTACTGCGAGATACGACTGCCGCTCATACGGGTACCACCGTCCATAGAGGTTGCGTTGGGGTTGTTCCATACGTTGTTCTTCGTATAGTTGTAGCGCAGAGCCAGGTGATGGCGGTCGCTGATGTTCCAGTCGAGACGGGCCAGCAGCTTGTAGTTGCTCTCGTCGGCAGGGAAATCAGTCCAACTGCCGGTGTTGTAGCCATACTTGTCGGCCACATATTTCGATACGGCAGCCAGGTCGGCGTTCGTAGTGCGCGACACAAAATTGTTGTAATCGGCGGGATTGTCGGCATCAGAGCCTCTCCAGCGGTTCACGACGGTAGGAATCTTAATCATCTCACCGTTGGCGAAGAAGAACAGCTTGTCTTTGATGATCGGTCCGCCGAGGGTAAAACCGTAAGTGGTGGTCTGCGACTTGTCGCGGGCACCGGAAATCTGCTTGCGCTCTACGGCGTCGCCCTGCATGTTCTCGTTCTTATGATAGACGTAGGCCGTACCACGGAAGGTGTTCGTACCCGACTTCGTGATGGCGTTCACGCCACCGCCGATGAAGTTGGTCTGACGCACGTCGAACGGTGAGATCACCACCTGCATCTCTTCGATGGCATCGATAGAGATGGGGTTGCCACCACCAGGGAGGTTCTGCGACAGTCCGAAGTTGTTGTTGAAGTTGGCACCGTCGACAGTGAAGTTGGCGGTACGTCCGTCGGCACCGGCAAAGCTCATGCCGTTACCACCGTAAGGCGACAGGCGTGTCACGTCGGTGATCGAACGGTTCACGGTCGGGAGGTTGGCAATCTGAGAGTTGTTGATGTTTGTGGAAGCACCAGTCTTCTCAGCGGCAAACTTCGATGCTTTTCCGCTTACCACCACCTCTGCAAGCTGAGTGGCGTCTTCCGAGATCCAGGCTGCCAGGTTGAAGGTCTCAGCGAGCTGAAGGATGATGCCCTTGAAAACCTTGGGCTGATAGCCGATGTAAGAGATGGTCACCTCGTAAGGACCTCCCGTTCGCATACCCTGAATGGCAAAACGTCCTGATGCGTTTGTCACTGCCGTATAGCGTGTTCCGGAAGGCTCGTGCAGAGCCACCACGGTAGCGCCAATGACTTCCTCGCCGTTGGCGTCGTCGAACGTCACTTTACCAGCCATGCTGGAAGTGGTGATCTGTGCTACAGCCGTCAACGTGAGCGTCAGCAGCGTAACAACCAGCAAAAACAATCTTTTCTGCATAAATTTGGTTATGTTATTAATTAATTAATATGTCGTTAAAACGACCGATTTCCCTATTTGCGGTGCAAAGTTATGAAAAAGATTCGATACTAAGCTACAATCGCACCACTTTTTTTAATTAAAGTGAATAATACTTGCGATTTGTTATCTTATGACAATTCTGTCTCTTCGTCTTCTTCGTATTCGAAGTCTTCCAGGTCTTCGACATCTTCGGCATCGATATATTCCATGTCCTCGTCCTCTCCCATTCCCGGCCAAAGGCCGCCTACCCGTAGCCTTTCATCAGCCATTTCCTCGGCAAAGCGGGTCATGTCCTTATCACGGTGTACAAGCGAGTCCTCTGCCATCACGGAGGCCAGTTTGTTGCTCTCGGCATTCAGTTCACGCCAGAGCACGTCCTTCAGTTCCTCAAGTCCATAACCCGTGACAGCACTGATGAACACGATCTCACAAAGGGGACTGTCACCACCATGAGACATGAGGTCGGCCTTGAGCATCTCGATGAGTTCCTCGTCGAGCAGGTCGCACTTCGTCACTGCCAGCACGCGCCGCTTGTCTGCCAGTTCGGGGTTGAAGCGCTGCAGTTCGCCCAGCAGTATCTCATATTCCCGGCGGATATTGTCGGTATCACCTGGCACCATGAACAACAGCAGCGAGTTGCGCTCGATATGGCGGAGGAAGCGCAGTCCAAGTCCCTTTCCCTCGGCGGCACCCTCAATGATACCCGGGATATCGGCCATCACAAACGACTTATTGTCGCGGTAGCCCACGATGCCCAGCGATGGTTCCATCGTGGTAAAGGGATAGTTGGCAATCTTCGGACGTGCGTTCGAGAGTGCCGATACAAGTGTCGACTTGCCTGCATTAGGGAATCCCACGAGTCCGACGTCTGCCAGTAGTTTCAGTTCGAGGATGATGGTCATCTCCATCATCGGCTCACCAGGCTGCGCAAACCGCGGAGCCTGGTTGGTGGCACTACGGAACTGGAAGTTTCCCAGTCCGCCACGACCGCCTTTGAGCAGCAGTACCTCCTGACCGTCGTAGGTCACATCGCAGATGTACTTGCCCGTCTCGGCATTGTAGACCACCGTGCCACAGGGCACGTCGATATACACATCCTTCCCATCGGTGCCGTGGCACTTGTCCTTGCCACCGTTGCCGCCGTGTTCCGCGAAGATATGGCGCTCGTACTTCAGGTGCAGCAGGGTCCAGTAGTTATGGTTCCCACGCAGGTAGATGCTGCCGCCCTTGCCACCGTCGCCACCGTCGGGACCGCCATTGGGGTTGTATTTCACATGCTTCAGGTGCATCGACCCCCTGCCGCCCTTACCAGAGCGGCACATGATCTTCACGTAGTCGACGAAATTACTTTCCATTACGTTTTTTGTTTACGGTTTACAGTTTACGGTTTACAGATGATTACTTTTGCAGCAACCACAGCCTACAGTCATATCATCTGTAAACCGTAAACTGTAAACCGTAAACTGCAAGCATTTATATTCGGTCCATCACCTTGCAGATATCGGCGAAGATACGATCGAGGTCGCCCAGTCCGTCGATATGATAATGGATGCCCTCCTTGTTGTACCAGTCGATGAGCGGCTGTGTCTGGGAGTGATACACCACGAGACGCTTCTTAATCGTTTCCTCATTATCATCGGCACGGCCACTCTGCTGTCCGCGCAGGATGAGACGCTTCATCAGCTCGTCCTCGGGCACGTCGAGTTCGATCATCGCGGCCACCTTGTCGCCACGCTCGCTGAGCATCTTCTTCAACGCCTCAGCCTGCGGGATGGTACGGGGGAAGCCGTCGAAGATCACCCCCTTGTGATCGCCGAAAGAGTCGTAGACAGTGGCCAGGATGCTCACCATCAGATCGTCGGGGATCAGCTGTCCCTGGTCGATGTAGCTGGCGGCAGTCTTACCCAGCTCCGTGCCCTTCTTTATCTCAGCCCGCAGCACATCGCCGGTGGAGATGTGGTTCAGACCATACTTCTCAATCATTTTGTCGCTCTGTGTGCCCTTGCCTGAGCCTGGCGCACCGAAAATCACAACATTCTTCATTTTCTTAATGGTGTTGGTTCAATTATATTATTTTATCAATCATCAACGATGGTGTACACGTGTTTCAGACCACGACCACCCTGATCGTAGTCAAGACCATAGCCCACGATAAAATCATCGGGGATGCGGAAAGCGACATAATCCAGAGCGAGCTCCTCCTGCAGCTTTTCCGGCTTGAAGAAGAGGGTACAGATCTGCACCGACGAAGGGTTCCTCGTACCTATCTGCTCCATCATCCGCTTCATCGTATGACCACTCTCAACGATATCTTCCACGATGACGACAGTCCGCCCGCTCAGGTTCTCATTGATGCCTATCACCTCATGAACCTTTCCGGTAGAGGTCGTTCCCTGATAGGAAGCCAGCTTAACGAAGGTTATCTCACAAGGAATGGTCATCTCCCTCATCAGATCGGCAGCAAAGATGAACGAGCCATTGAGCACGGCCAGGAAGAGCGGGTTCTTTCCTTCCAGGTCCTTGCTCATCTGTTCTGCCAACGCCTTCACACGCCGCTTGATTTCCGTCTCGGGGATAGAAATACGGAAGCTTTTGTCCTTGATTTTTACAGTGTCCATGGGTCGAATACGTTATTTTTGTGCAAAAGTACGTATTTTTTTTGGAATCACCAAATCTTTTTCCTACCTTTGCACCATTATGAAGATTTTTACAAGCGCCCAGATTCATGAACTGGACAAATATACGATTGAAAACGAGCCCATCAAGTCGATCGACCTGATGGAACGTGCAGCCAGTGCCATCACCCAGGCCATCACCGGGGTATGGGGCAGTGCCACACGCGTCATCGTCTTTGCCGGCCCTGGGAACAATGGCGGTGACGCACTCGCCGTCGCCCGTCAGCTGTTGGATCGCGGCTATGATGTCACGGCGTACCTCTTCAACATCCAAGGACATCTCTCAGAGGACTGTGCCACCAACAAGAAACGACTGCAAGAAAAGAGATCGAAGTCGCTCATAGAGGTGGTTCAGGAGTTTGAGCCGCCACAGTTGGATGCCGACACGCTCGTCGTTGACGGTCTCTTCGGCTCAGGACTGAACAAGCCGCTGGCAGGAGGCTTTGCCTCTCTGGTGAAATACATCAATGCCTCACCGTCGAAGGTTGTCAGCATCGACATCCCCTCAGGGCTCATGACTGAGGACAACACCTATAACGTACGGGCAAACATCGTCCGTGCCAACCTGACGCTTACCCTCCAGCACCAGAAGCTCTCGTTCCTCTTTGCCGAGAACCAACAGTTTATCGGACAGCTGAAGGTGCTCGACATCCGGCTCAGCAAGGAGGGCATCGAAAAGACCGACGCCCAATACACCCTGCTCGAAGAGAACGACATCCGCAAACGCCTGCTGCCACGCGACCCCTTTGCACACAAGGGAAAGATGGGCAACGCCCTTATCATCGCCGGCAGCTATGGCATGGGAGGCGCCTCCGTCCTCGCTACCAAGGCCTGTCTCAGGGTAGGCGCAGGGCGCGTCACCACCCACACCCCCAAGCGCAACCAGATCATCATGCAGATCAGCGTGCCGGAGGCAGTGCTACAGTTCGACCGTGAGGAGACCACCTTCTCTGAAGCCGTCGACACCGACGACTTCTCTGCCGTAGGCATCGGCCCCGGACTTGGCACCAACGAGCAGACGGCTATCGCCATCATCGCCCAGCTACGACGCACCCAGTGCCCGTTGGTGGCCGATGCCGATGCCATCAACATCCTCGCCAATCACCGGGCCTGGCTCCAGCAGCTGCCAAAAGGCATCATACTGACCCCCCACCCCAAGGAGTTTGACCGCCTTGAGGGTCCCAGCAGCGACAGCTTTGAGCGCTTGATGAAGGCCCGCGACCTCGCCGAACGCCTGCAGGCATACGTCCTGCTCAAAGGGCACCACTCCTCACTCTGCCTGCCCGACGGACATATCGTATTCAATACGACGGGTAACGCCGGCATGGCCACCGCCGGCAGCGGCGACGTGCTCACTGGCATCATCACCGGACTGCTTGCCCGGGGATACAAGCAAGAGGATGCCTGCATCGTGGGCATGTACCTCCACGGCCTCTCCGGCGATATTGCTGCCAAAGAGCTCGGACAGGAGAGCGTCATTGCCAGCGACCTCATCCAGTACCTTCCCTACGCCTTTAAACGGATTAACGAATGAGGGAGAGTTATTTAGTTTATAGTTTACAGTTTATAGTTTACAGTTTATTGTTTATAGTTTATAGATGATTACTAAAGCATATAAAAATAAAAGGGGGCTGTTACTTTTCGCCTTCTCACTTTTTAGCCTTCTCACCTTTTCTCAGACCGTGAGCAGCTTCTACCAGCCCGGGGTGACCTCGGAAGGTGCCGTCTACTTCTTGCCCAAGACCGCCATCGCTGTCACCGTCACCGTAGAGAAGACCACCTACACACCTGGCGACCTCTGCCAGTATGCCGAGCGCTTCCTCCGCATCAAGGATGTGTCACCCACCCCATCCGTGGGATACCGCATCACCACCATCCGTCAGGAGGCCATTGCCCTGCCAGACACTACCAAGCGCTATGCCGTGAAGTTCGACGCCAAGACGGCTGCCACAAACATCCGTCTCTCCGACGACGGCATCCTCCTCGGCATCAACACCGACTCCACGCCGCACGCTGCTAATCCCACATCCATCAGTGCCCACACGGCGTTCAACATCCCACAGTCGGCAAAACTCAATCCCCGCCAGTTCATGAACGAGGAGACCCTTGCAGCCGGCAGCACAGCCAAGATGGCAGAACTGACCGCACAGGACATCTACGAGATTCGCGAAAGCCGTAACCTGCTTGTCCGTGGACAGGCAGACAACATGCCAAAAGACGGTGAGCAGCTGCGCCTCATGCTCAACCAGCTCGACCTGCAGGACCGTGCCCTCACCTCGCTCTTCTCCGGCACTTACGATCGTGACACGCTGCAACAGCAGTTCATCATCGTCCCCACCGAGGACGCCAGCCGCGAAGTGCTCTTCAGGTTCTCACAAAAGCTTGGCATCGTTGACAGCGACGACCTCGCGGGCGTACCTTATTATATAAATATAGAGAACCTCAATACCCTCCCCGAGTCGGAGCCCATCGACCCCAAGAAAAAGCTGAAACCCGTCTATGGCATCTTTGTCAACATACCAGGGCGCTTGCGCAGCACCGTCTCCGACGGTCGAGGACTTAGCATCAGCGAGGAGTTTCCCGCAGGACAGTTCGGCCACACAGAGCTTCTTAGCGGTGCGCTCTTCAACAAGCGCTACACCACGCACCTGATCCTCAACCCCTTATCGGGAGCCATTGAGCAACTGGATGCCGAGTTACCAAAATAGAATAATCATCTTAAGGAGTAGAAATATGAATGATAACGAACAGAAGAAACAGGGCTTGCAGCTTGAGCTGCCTCAGGAGACAGCTCAAGGGGAGTATGCCAATTTTGCCATCATCACCCACTCAAGTAGTGATTTCGTAGTAGACTTTGCGCGGGTGCTTCCCGGAGTACCAAAGGCTCAGGTGAAAAGCCGCGTCATCCTGGCGCCAGAACATGCGAAACGGCTGCTGGCTGCGCTCCAGGAGAACATCATGCGCTACGAGAAGGAGTTTGGCCCGATTCGCATCCCCAGTCAAGAACCTCGAACGATCGCTCCTTTCGACCTGCCAAAAGGCGAGGCTTGAAAACAAACAGCGATTAAAAAACGCAAAAAGTGTTATATCTTGTTAAATCAATAACGATGTGACACTTTTTCCCTTTTATATATTAGGTGAAATCGGAAAATAGTTGTACCTTTGCAGCCCGAAACGCTATTTTGACAGGAATAGGCGTCGTAATATGCTGAATATAAACAAAATATACATATATAAATAATTAAATTAAAAGTATTATGCCTACAATTTCACAATTGGTAAGAAAAGGCAGAAAGGTAATCGTTGACAAGTCAAAGTCACCCGCGCTGGACAACTGTCCTCAGCGTCGAGGTGTCTGCGTACGTGTCTACACCACGACACCTAAGAAGCCTAATTCGGCTATGCGTAAGGTAGCCCGTGTTCGTTTGACCAACCAGAAGGAGGTCAACAGTTACATCCCCGGAGAGGGTCACAACCTGCAGGAGCACTCCATCGTGCTTGTCCGTGGCGGTCGTGTGAAGGACCTCCCCGGTGTACGTTATCACATCGTTCGCGGTACACTCGATACCGCCGGTGTCGCCAACCGCCTGCAGCGCCGCTCCAAGTACGGTGCCAAGCGTCCCAAGGCCAAGAAGTAAATGACCGGAGAGGGTCATTTGGCCGACCTTTTGAAAGGTGAAAAAGTAAAAAGGTGAAAAAGTAAGAAACAACCCGTTTTGCTGGAGAAATTGTTATAAAGGTTGAGTAAATGCTCATGTGAGAGCGTTGAAGAACAAGTAAGAACAGCCCCCAAGCAGAATTTAAACATTCAAGACAAAATGAGAAAAGCAAAACCCAAGAAGCGCGTGATCCTGCCGGATCCCGTGTTCAACGACCAGAAGGTGTCTAAGTTCGTGAACCACCTGATGTACGACGGTAAGAAGTCGAAGTCGTATGAGATTTTCTACAATGCACTGGAGACAGTGAAGTCAAAGATGCAGAACGAGGAGAAGTCGGCTCTGGATATCTGGAAGCAGGCCCTCGACAACATCACCCCCCAGGTGGAGGTGAAGAGCCGCCGTATCGGTGGTGCCACGTTCCAGGTGCCTACTGAGATCCGTCCCGACCGTAAGGAGAGCGTATCGATGAAGAATATGATTGCCTTTGCCCGCAAGCGCAGTGGCAAGTCGATGGCCGACAAACTGGCTGCCGAGATTATGGATGCCTACAACAACCAGGGTGGCGCCTTCAAGCGTAAGGAGGATATGCACCGTATGGCTGAGGCTAACCGCGCATTTGCACACTTCAGATTCTAAGACAGGTATTTAAGGTAAAAGATATTAAGGATAATAAGCAATGGCAAATCGCGATCTACATTTGACAAGAAACATCGGTATTATGGCCCACATCGATGCCGGTAAGACCACCACCTCTGAGCGTATCCTGTTCTACACGGGTAAGACGCACAAGATCGGTGAGGTGCACGATGGAGCAGCCACGATGGACTGGATGGCTCAGGAGCAGGAGCGTGGTATCACTATCACCTCTGCCGCTACCACCTGTAACTGGACATGGAAGAACAAGACATTCAAGATTAACCTCATTGATACTCCGGGACACGTGGACTTCACCGCCGAGGTGGAGCGCTCACTGCGTGTGCTCGACGGAGCCGTGGCTACTTATTCTGCCGCCGACGGTGTGCAGCCTCAGTCTGAGACCGTATGGCGCCAGGCCGACAAGTATAACGTGCCCCGTATCGGTTATGTGAACAAGATGGACCGCTCTGGTGCCGACTTCTTCGAGACCGTGCAGCAGATGAAGGACATCCTGGGCGCCAACCCCGTCGTGATCCAGGTGCCTATCGGTGCTGAGGAGAACTTCAAGGGCCTGGTAGACCTGATCAAGATGAAGGCCATCCTGTGGCACGACGAGACCATGGGTGCTGAGTATGACGTTGAGGACATCCCCTCAGACCTGCAGGCAGAGTGCGACGAGTGGCGTAACAAGTTGCTCGAGGCTGCTGCCGAGTATGATGAGGCCCTGATGGAGAAATATTTCGACGATCCCGACTCTATCACCGAGGAGGAGATCATCGCCGCCATCCGCAAGGGTACCATCTCGATGCAGTGCACGCCGATGCTGCTCGGTTCGTCGTATAAGAACAAGGGTGTGCAGCCCCTGCTCGACGCTGTCTGCGCCTTCCTGCCAGCACCTGTCGACGTGGAGGTGATCAAGGGTACCAACCCCAATACCGACGAGGAAGAGGACCGTGAGCCTTCAGACGAGGCTCCGACATCGGCCCTCGCCTTCAAGATCGCTACCGACCCGTATATGGGCCGTCTGGTGTTCTTCCGCGTCTACTCTGGTAAGATCCAGGCCGGCAGTTACGTCTTCAACCCCCGTTCGGGCAAGAAGGAGCGTATCAGCCGTCTGTTCCAGATGAACTCCAACAAGGAGATTCCCATGGAGTCGATCGATGCCGGTGATATCGGCGCAGGTGTAGGCTTCAAGGATATCCGCACGGGTGACACCCTCTGCGATGAGGACAAGCCCATCGTGCTGGAGTCGATGACCTTCCCCGACACGGTGATCTCTATCGCCGTGGAGCCGAAGAGCCAGGCCGACGTCGCCAAACTCGACAACGGTCTCGCCAAGTTGGCTGAGGAAGACCCGACCTTCACCGTACGTACCGATGAGCAGAGTGGCCAGACCATCATCTCGGGTATGGGTGAGTTGCACCTCGACATCATCATCGACCGTCTGAAGCGCGAGTTCAAGGTAGAGTGCAACCAGGGTAAGCCTCAGGTGAACTACAAGGAGGCCATCACCAAGACCGTCATGGGTTATCGTGAGGTCTATAAGAAGCAGTCGGGTGGTCGCGGTAAGTTTGCCGATATCATCGTCAACGTTGGTCCTGTGGACGAGGACTACGATATCAAGGAGAACGGACCTCTGCAGTTCATCAACGAGGTGAAGGGTGGTAACATCCCCAAGGAGTACATCCCCGCCATCCAGAAGGGCTTCGAGGCCTCTCTGAAGAACGGTATCCTCGGCGGCTATCCGATGGACTCGCTGAAGGTGGTCGTCGTCGATGGTTCGTTCCACCCCGTGGACTCTGACCAGTTGTCGTTCGAGGTTTGTGCCCAGATGGCTTACAAGGCCATCTGCGCTCAGGCAAAGCCCGTACTGATGGAGCCCATCATGAAACTCGAGGTGGTGACACCTGAGGAGAACATGGGTGACGTGATCGGCGACCTCAACAAGCGTCGCGGTCAGGTAGAGGGTATGGACGAGGCCCGTAGCGGTGCCCGCGTCATCAAGGCCATGGTGCCCCTGTCAGAGATGTTCGGTTATGTGACCGCTCTCCGTACCATCACCTCCGGTCGTGCCACCAGTTCAATGGAGTACGATCACCACGCACCGCTCTCCAGCGCTCTGGCTAAGGCCGTGCTCGAGGAGGTCAAGGGCCGTGCCGACCTGGTATAAAAGATACAGAACATATCTTAATATAAGAAGAGTCCCGGTATCGCTTGGCGATGCCGGGACTTTTTTCGTTCGGTTCTCAATTGCCTAACTGCCTGACGGGGAAGTAGCCTATATCAATTATTTCAAACTAAATATTATATAAATTGCATTAAGCCGTCACTTTGGCGGATATTATGCTGATATTCAGTAGTTTAGATTATGACGGCTTAATGTTTAAGCCGTCACTCAGCCGTCATAATCACCTTGAAAACATGAAACATGCTTACATATTCTGCCCTTTTTGCAGGCAGCTCTCTGTTGTTAACGATAGGAGTTTATGATAGTTTAGATAGTCCAAACTGACAGTTTACCCAGCCTAAACTGTCAGTTTACCCAGACTAAACTGTCAGTTCAGACTATCTGTGTGATTGCTGAACTGCCTATTAATAAAGCATTTCAGCGATGTTTTCCTCAATTTTCGGCCAGGATTTGCTCTATTTTCAGGTAAAAGTGACGGCTATATGACGGCTATTGAAGTAAGCCGTCATAACTTAACGCTTTAGAATACAGTTAGTTAGATGAAAAAGTGACGGCATAAGCCATATTTGCTCATCTTCTATTTGTAGTGTGAAAATAGCGCAATCACATCATGATAAATATAATTTACATAAGAGATCAGAGGGACACAAAATCAGAGGGACAAGGTCATTGATTCTTTCTGAAAAAAGATCAATCACCTGTCCCAGTGATTTCGCGCACATGAACCGATGCTTGTCAACTGGCTACCATTAGCAATGGTGAAGGTGATGGCAGGGTGAGAGGAGGCACCACGATAGAAGGCATATTCACTGATGCTCGTCACTGAGGCGGGGATGCTCACGCTCGTCACGCTGTTCATAAACGAGAAGTCGCTTACACCGATGCTGGTGATGCCCTCGCCGATGACGATGGTCGTACACTCGCCCTTGTAGCTGGCAAATGGGCGGTTGTCTGTACTGAGATTGACGCTTGCGTAGTCAGTCAAGGTTCCCGTGCCACTGATGGTCAGCGTCTTCGTAGAGGTGTCGTACGACCACGTTGCGTTCGTGCCGAACGAGCCGCTGGTGCCGTCTGCCCACGCCGTCTGCGCGGCGGTGGCGGTCAGCAGCGTGGCGAGCAGCAGGATGAGTGCCGTCCGCGACGTGCTGAAGAAATGAATGATTCTGTTCATGTTCATTGTTGTTTTATTTATTGTTTATACCTTATTCAATATATTGGGCTGGCACACCATAAACGGAAGCCGCCGAGCGCATCTTTCGGATGTCTCGGCGGATATTATCTTGGGGAAAGGGGAAGGGGCTTAGTCAATGATGGCTTGCGCCCAGAGGGGAATGTCGTCGGTATAGCGTTTGAACAGCAGTCCGTCGGTCATGCGGAAGAGCGGTCGGGATTGATGTAGAGGGCATCCTCGAGCCACTCGTGGCGCAGTATCTTAGAGGTGATGGTGGTCTTGCCCGAGCCGTTGGGGCCGGCGATGACGATGAGAACCGGTCGATGCTTCGCTACTGCCATGCGGTCGAAATCTTTTGGGATTCATGCTTCAACTGGCTGAAGAACCGTGCTGTCGCCTCGGCTCTTTTCTGCTTGGCATCCTCTGCGGCCTCCCGCATCAGTTGGCTGAGCACCTCGTCGGTAGGCTCTTCCATGCTCGTCAGTTTGTAGGTGTCAATGCTCAT
>CAMNPN010000027.1 GCA_946548085.1 uncultured Prevotella sp.
CTGGCAGCGCTCGTCGCCGATTAGTCCCTTCTCGCACTCTTCCTGCGGATTGTAGTAGTTATAGTGTACGAAAGGATAGATCGTCGGGAAGCCCTTGACACCGGGGAAGAACGACTTCAGGTTGACACCCACCTCGGCACTCCAGTCAACGGCACGCTTCGCCACGGGGCCTTTCCTGCTATATGGCGACTTGCTTGAGTAACTGCGGTTGGCGGCAGTGATGCCCGCCGTCTCTGTGATGTTGCCAGAGAGGTAGTTGGCACGAGCCGTCACATATTTATTAATATACTGTGCGTCGAAGGAATAGAGCAGCACGTTGATGTCGTCGTATTCTGCGTATGTGATCAGTTTGTCTGCATTCTTCTGAGCCTTCGGATTATAGAAGACGGAGGCGCCGATGCGCAGACCAAGAACACCCGTCCAGTTCAGGCGGGCAGTATAGGCTGGCGCCGTGAAATTATCTACTTCCAGGAAGCCCTGCTTGGCTTTCTTTACCCAGTTATAGCAGTCGAAACCATTGGGGTTCAGGCCACTGGTAATCATGGTTTCGTAGTCGAAAGTTGCAGCGCCCTTGCCAAAGCGCCCAAACGCTGCAAGGCCTGTCTCGTGCCAGGTGGAGGCCATGATGGTGGTGGCTCCTTCTGGGCGGGCTGCCGTGAAGAAGTTCAGGGGCTCATGGTGTGCGTTCGTCAGTCCCACAGGGACAATCATGTGGCCTACGCGGACATTAAAGGCTGGTGTGATAAGACGTGTCAGATGGAACTGTTCCAGGGCGACCTCACCGCCTTTCTCCACTTCCGTCTCGTATTCACCGTTCTCGCTTCCAGACTGTGACTCGATCTCGTAGGTGATGCCAGTGCCACCTGCCTCGAACTCGATCTCAGCAGAGAGTATCCACTTAGGCGATATCTTATAGTCTCCTGATAGCACGAACCGAGGAATACTTATTTCGTTATGATCCTTTTTTGTATTACCTTTGCTACTACCATAAAAACGGTTCAAACCGTAATCTTTAAAGGTGGCCAACATTTCGCCATAACTGCCTATACGCCATTTGTCGTAACCATTCACGTCGTCCGACGGTGCTTTCGACTGTACATCCTGCACCTTCTGCGTATCGTTAAGAGAATTTGCTAATTCTATCGGCTCTGATGCAACTACCGAGCCCCAAAAACTACTGACAGCTATAATAGCGAATATTTTATTCATTAACCTCTTTTTTATTATGTCAAACTTTAAACTTTTAGAAATCGGGTGCAAAGGTAGTTCGTTTTAAATGAAAATGCAATACCTAAAAATGATGAAATCAAGTTAAAATGCCTTTCTACAGCTTATAAGCAAAGAGAAAATACCTATTTGTTATTATTGCATATATCGAGAATTATGTATAATTTTGCAGCCGTAATCACTTTTAGGTAAGCGACTACAGTTTACGGTTTACAGATAATTACTGTTTATCGGTTATTGGTTATAGGTTATTGTTTATTGGTTAAAGATGAAGAATCAGAAAATGTATGAAGCCGACGATAAGATGATTTCTCTTATCCGCGACAACTACGACCTGCTACAGTCGTTAGGAAGCTTTGGCATCAGTTTGGGATTTGGCGACAAGACCGTGCAGGAGACTTGTGAGGATAATCAGGTGGACACCTACACCTTCCTGGCAGTGGTGAACTATACCATCAACGGCTATGGCGACTTCGAGGCCGATGAACAGCTTAGCGTGCCGACACTCTTGCACTATTTGGAAGCCAGTCATGCCTACTTCCTCGACTTCCAGCTGCCCTTCATACGCAGGGAGCTGACAGAATCGCTAAATCCCGACGACTCGCTCGGACAGCTGATACTACGCTTCTACGATGAATATGCCCACGAGATCAAACGCCACATGAAATACGAGCAGAAGACACTCTTCCCCTATGTAGAATCACTGATAGAAGGACGCCCCGCCAACGACTACAACGTAGAGACATTCTCGAAGCATCACGGCGCTGCCGACAAGAAGTTACGAGAGCTGAAACTGCTCATCATTAAGTATCTGCCACAAGACGGCCTGCACAACAATCAGCTCACGGCCACCCTCCACGATATCTACGACAACGAGGAATGGCTACGGCAGCATACCTTGGTGGAAGACCATATCTTCGTGCCCGCCATCCGCCGTCTTGAGCAACAGGCCAAACAGGTCGATGTAACGCGCAGCATTCAGGGCATGGTCTTCAAGTCGGTAGCAGGCCAGAATCCCGACGCCCTCTCCGACCGCGAAAAGGATGTCATCATCTCATTGGTGCAAGGCATGTCGAACAAAGAGATTGCCGACCACTTATGCATCTCCGTGAACACCGTCATCACTCATCGCCGCAACATCGCCCGTAAGCTACAGATCCACTCCCCCGCAGGCCTCACTATCTACGCCATCGTCAACAACCTCGTAGACATATCGTCCGTCAAACTCTAACGCAAAAGGAGATGCTGTCTCACGACAGCACCTCCACACACAAACTTATATATAATAATACACGTAAAAACACCCATAGCCTACATCCCGACACTTCCTCCTTAAGAGAAGAAAGGCCCACCGAGCGACACCAAAGCCACATCATAAAGAAATCTGTTTTCCGCACCGCTAACTCCTGAACGGACGTACTTTAACAAAACGCTTGAGCGAGTGTTACTCTGCTCTCGCTTTTGGCAGGTATTCTGACTTTCCCCAGTCTGCCTTACCTTCCCGACATGCGTCAGTGGCGTTACACAGGCAGACCTCTCTAACGAGGATTACAGCTGCAGGTACAGTTCCGGACTCTCACCGGATTCCCTTGCATCAGGCGGCTTCAGCCGCCAGATTGCCAAATCTGGGGACAAAGGTACGAATAAGCGAGTAAATAACCAAATTTTTTTGAGATTTTTCGATAGATAACGGCGTATATGAGAGAAATTATGTAATTTTGCGGCTACGTTACTATCATACCCCTGTTGATGACGAACCCGTTATCCCTGCTCATAGGCTGGCTGCTCGACCTGCACTTTGGCGACCCCCAGCGCCTGCCACACCCCATCGTATGGTTTGGCAGAATGATTTCGTGGTGTGAACAGAGGCTGAACAGGGGGTCACACCGCAAGCTGAAAGGTGCAGTAATTGCAGTCACACTCATTCTCTTCGTTTTTTCGTTCACCTGGATGCTCCGTCGCCTCTTGGGTGTTATCGCCCTATTCGTCTATGACGGCACCCATGAGCAGGTCTACCAGATTCCAGTACTTCTCTATATCTTCGACACCATCGCCATCTTTTACTGCCTGGCTGCGACAACCCTGATACGAGAGGTACACGCAGTGTTCGCAGCACTCGATAGGAGTCTCGACGAAGGACGGGCACAGGTGTCCCGCATCGTGGGCCGAGACACCTCAGAGCTCTCTGCCCAAGAGGTGCGTACTGCAGCTCTGGAAACACTGGCTGAGAATCTAAGCGACGGTGTGATAGCCCCTCTCTTCTGGCTGGCTCTACTCGGCACGCCAGGCATGCTGGCTTTTAAGATGGTAAGCACTCTCGACTCAATGATAGGCTATCGCACTGCACGCTACAAGGATTTCGGCTGCTGGGCTGCCCGCATTGACGACATCGCCAACTACCTTCCTGCTCGCCTCACAGCCATTCTAATGATTGCGACAGGAGCCTGGGGGGTGCATAACAAGCAGAAGAGAAGCCTTCTCCGCTTTGTCATCAAGTACGCCCCCTGCCACACCTCACCCAACAGCGGCTGGCCTGAAGCTGCACTGGCAGGCATTCTTGACTGCCGTTTCGGAGGTCCTCACAACTATTTTGGCCAGCGTTTCGAAAAAACCTATATTGGCGATAATGACAGGCCGCTAACGACTGATGACATGAAAAGAGCTGTCCGAGTGAATCGCATGGCCGAACTGATGATGATCGTCATCCTCCTTCTCGTCTTTTTTCTCTAACATAACAGTTCTTACCGCTTTTCTCCCTAAAAATACTTAGTGACCTTCGCACTGTCAAAATCACCCATCTCGTTCATCATGCGTACAGCTGAGTCGATGATAGGGAAGGCACACAATGCCCCTGTCCCTTCTCCCAACCGTAGAGCTAAGTGTAACAACGGATTGGCACCTATAATATTGAGCATCGACTGATGGGCATATTCATCGCCACAATGCGTAAAAATCATATAGTCACGGACTTCTGGATAGAGTCTGATAGCAGCCAGCGCACAGGCAGTCATGATAAATCCATCTATTAATATAATAAGGTGTAGCTCGGCCGCACGTAGCATGGCACCGATGGCAGCTATCATCTCAAAACCACCAAAGTATCTTAGCGCTGCGAAAGCTGACGGCTGTGGAAAGGCAGTCTGATAGTTTGCGACAGCCTCTGCGAGAACCTCACACTTATGACGGATGCCCTTTTCGTCGAGACCTGCCCCAGCTCCCACACACTCCTTTAACGGGGTTACTCCCAAGAGGTGCATCCAAATGCTGCTGGCAGAGGTGTTGGCAATCCCCATCTCTCCGATGCACACCAGACGGCAGCCCCCGGCAACGCAATCATCCACAAGGTCGCTACCAACCTGGATAGCCCTGTCGAACTGTTCCTCTGTCATCGCCGCCTCATAGCGGAAGTTTTTGGTGCCGTAGGCTATCTTACGGTTGATAATGCCTGCAATGCCTGTAAAGTCGAAATCAACACCTACATCGACAACCTTCAACTTAAATCCGTGCTGACGGCAGAACATGTTTACGCCACCCCCTCCCTTGGTGAAGTTGATCATCTGCTGCCACGTCACTTCTCGCGGACTCACGCTGACACCCTCGCGCTCAATACCATGATCGCCACCAAAGAGCAGATGGCAGGGGTGTGCCAACGAGGGGTTGAGTGTCTGCTGAATGAGACACACCTGCATGGCCAACTCCTCCAGCCGTCCCAATGCTCCTAGAGGTTTGTTCAGATTGTCTATCTTCTGCTGAATGGATGCCGCCAACCGTCTGTCTGTCCTATGTATGTCGAACCCCTTCATTTTATTTCAGTTTTAGTTCTATGCCGCACACCATCAGTATCACCTCGTCAGCTTTCTGGGCGATATACTGGTTCATCCAGCCCTGCAAGTCGGTAAACCTGCGCTGCAACGCATTATCGCTCACGCCTCCGCTGCCAATCTCATTGGTCACAAAGATGTATGTGGCATCAGGTTTAGTGAACTTGTCGAACTCAGCCTTGGCATGATCAAGGATGCGAGACACATCCTGACCGTCGACATATTCTGGTGAAGAGATAAAGTTCGTGAGCCAGAGCGTCACGCAGTCTACCACCACCACGCGCCCTGTCAGGTTGTGCCTGCTCAGGGCCATTTCTTCCTCAATCGTCGTCCACTGAGGGCCACGACGTTCCTGATGTCTTCTGACACGCTCACGAAACTCTTCATCCCAGATGTGAGCCGTGGCTATATACACGGGACAATCCGTCATACTCAGCGCCAAAGCCTCAGCCTTACGACTTTTGCCAGAACGCTGACCGCCTGTTATTAAGATGATTTTCCTCATAACGGGTTCATATAGTTAATGGCACAGACCGTGAGGTATACTGATAATTCCACCAGCAGGCACACCGCCCCACAGCAGTCGCCCGTGTAACCACGAAGCTTTTTCCATATCAGCAGATAGAGCATGTAAAACACGAGGGCGGGAATGAAAATCATTACCTGCCAGTCGAGTCCCATCATCCAGATAAAGAAGAGCATGGGCGGCAGTCCCTGCAAGGCAAGGCTGAGCCCCTGCCACGGGCCAAACTTCCGATACACTGTACGGGCCTTGGCCTCGTCCTCATTCCTGGCGTAAGGCATCATCAGGATCAACTGGGCACTGATCATCCTTGCATAGGTGTCGCCAGCCACCACCATAAAGGCAGCATAATAGGGCGGTAACGATATGAGTGAGGCTGCCAAAAGGAGTTCGTAGAACACGAGTCCCAGGATACCGTAGGTGCCGATGTGCGCGTCTTTCATGATCTCAAGGATCCGCAGACGACTGTTGCCGCCCCCGAAGCCGTCGAAGAAATCGGCCAAGCCGTCTTCATGCAGTGCCCCGGTAATCAGCAGTCTTACCACAATGGCCAGCAGCACGGCTACCGTAACAGGCATCACCAGAGAGGCGAAGTAGATCACGAGACCCATCGTCCCGCCCGTGAGCCAGCCCGTCAGCGGCCAGTGTTCCACTACCGTCGCATAACACGCCTTTGGCGGCTGGTGCAGTCGCCAGAAAGGCAGTCGCGTGAAGAAGATGAAGGCTGCCCAGATGCGGTCATACCATCTCGTCTGATCTATACTCGTCTGCATACACTCTCGTCTTATCGCCTACAAAGGTAGTGAAATAATTTGATTCAGCAAAGAGATAGAAAGTTTATTTGCCTTCAGCACCCCTGGTCATAATATCTTCATAATGTCACGCAAGGTTTCAACGACGAAGGTCGGCTCCTGAGGGCTGGTGTCGACATCGGCCTGCCAGCGATTGAAGAGCAGGGCATCGATGCTGGCATGAAGGGCACCAAGGATATCCGTCTGAAGGTTGTCGCCAATCATCAGTGTGGACTCACGACTGGCTCCAGACACCTTGAGGGCATAGTCGAAGTACAGGGATGAAGGCTTGTTTGCGCCAGCATCTTCGCTGAGGATAATCGTATCGAAATAATCGCGCAGGCCACAAGCGGCCAGCTTCTTATATTGCACCTCATGGAATCCGTTGCTCGTCATGTGCATCCGATAGCCCCTGCCCTTAAGATAGCTCATCAGTTCGTGGGCGCCGTCCACCACTCCAGATTTGCTGGAGCAGAAGTCGAGGAAGCAATCGCTTACCTCCAGACACAACTGGCGTGTGACCTCCAGGCCGTGGCCCTCGGATAATGGTCGGCGGAAACGCTCCACTATCAGAAACGGTCGATCAATCTCACCCTTCGAATAGCGCGACCAGAGGTCGATATTCGCAGCCCAATAGGCGTCGTAGAACCTCTGCGGATGGTCGAAAAAACGCTCCAGGCGGAAGGCGTCGAAGGTCTCCCGCAAGGCCACCACAGCATTGCCGTAGGTATCGTAGAGCGTATCGTCGAAGTCGATAAACAGGTCTTTGTATCTCATTATTTAATATATCGTGCCGCTGGTAACGGTTTCATCGTTGCAAAATTACGAATAAACAGGCAGAAAACCAAATAATAACTGGGGATTTTCGGGCGATTTAAGACAGAAATAACAAAAAAACAGCTTGAGGCGATGCTGCATTCAGATTTTTGTCGTATATTTGCAGCCGTTATGAACAGACGGACAGAAAGCGTGATCGATATCCCAGGACAGCCATCTTCACCCCACGACAAGCGAAGCGCCAAGCGCGACCTGCAGCGCCAGCGACTGATGGAGAACAAGGTCTATCAGACGATGGAAGGCCTTACCCGCTACATGGATCGCTATTACCTCGACGCCCTCATTGGCATTATCCCTGGCTGGGGCGACGCTATCGCCGTCGTCTCGGCAGTACCCTTCGTCTACTTCGCCCTGCGGGTGATAAAGAGCATCCCCCTCACCCTGGCTATCCTCAACAATACGCTACGCGACGTACTGCTTGGCATGATACCTTTCTTCGTGGGCGATATCATCGACATCTTCCATCGCGCCAACATGAAGAACATGGCAATGGTAAAAGGCTTTGTCGACGGCGACGAGAGCATCATCCGAGAGGTGCGCCAGAGAGCCTGGCAGTCGGCCGTCATCTTCGTCGTTCTGCTCATACTCATCGCCTTGATGATCTGGGTTCTCATCACCTTTGGCAGCTATCTCTATCGAATAATTACTAACGCAATATTGTGATAAAAGTATGGTAGATATATTTAGAAAGAATCTTTGGGCGTTGGCAGTATTGCTGTCGCTGTTTACGACTACAATCCTGACAGCATGCGCTCATCGTGACATCCCCGCTGTGCAGCGCAGCGTAACGGCAATTGTTGAGCGAGGTACATTGCGCGTCGGCACTACTGGCGACTATCGCCCACTGTCTTTCCGAGAGGCCGACGGAGCTTATTGGGGCTTTGGCATCGAGATGGCCCAGGAGATAGCTGCGTCATTGGGTGTAGCGACAACATTTGTGCCAACCTCATGGCCCACGCTGACTGCCGACGTATTGGCCGAGCCCCAGAACTTCGACATCGCCATCGGCGGCATCACCATCACCGACACCCGCAAAGAGACGATGCTTATGAGCGAGGGCTATCTGGCCAACGGCAAGACCATTCTATGCCGTGCATCAGAGGCAGACCGCTACCTGTCGCTGGCTGACATCAACAGACCGGAGGTGCGCGTGATGGTGAACCCAGGAGGGCTTAATGAGAAGTTTGCCAACCAGAACCTTACGAAAGCCACCATCATCGTACACCAGAAGAATGAAGAGATACCCGCGCTCATCGCCGAGGGAGAGGCCGATGTGATGATCACAGAGATAACAGAGGCTCCCTATTATGTGAAGAACGACCAGCGGCTGGCAGCGCCCCTGCTGGGAGAACCTTTCACGCATGGAGAGATAGGGGTGCTGATGAAGAAGGGACAGGAGGACTTGCTGCAGAAAGTGAACAACGTGATCAGGACGATGAAGGCCAATGGCAGGCTTCGCCTATTGCACGAGAAGTATGGGCTGGTGTATGCCTTTTAGCATTTAAGCCATTCTGAGATGAAGAAACTTTGCCATTACATATCAGACTATATGGGCATGCTGGTGCTTGCCACCGCTATGATCGCACTGGCATTCCCTAACGCGTTCCTACTACTACGCCCCACCCTCATCAACTATCTGCTTGGAGTCGTGATGTTCGGCATGGGACTGACGCTCAACCTGCACGACTTCCGTATCGTGTTCAGCCGCCCTAAAGACGTGATTATCGGCTGCCTGGCACAGTTCACCATCATGCCCCTGCTGGCCTGGGCTTTGGCATGGGTGTTCCGACTCGACGAAGCGTTGGCGCTGGGCGTGGTGCTGGTAGGCTGTTGTCCAGGTGGTACTGCCTCCAACGTCATCACCTATCTGGCCAAGGGCGACTTGGCACTTTCCGTGGGCATGACTGGTGTCTCTACCCTGTTGGCTCCGCTGCTTACCCCTCTGCTGACATGGGCACTGGCGGGGAAAAGCATACACGTTGATGTGGCAAGCATGATTCTGAGCATCCTCTGGGTGGTGATACTGCCCATCATCGTCGGATTGCTTGTAAAATGGCTCTGGCCAAAGTTCACAGAGGAGGCCACCGACTATCTTCCCGCCTTCTCTACGATAGCCATCGCCCTCATCGTGGCCATCGTTATCTCTGCTAATGCAGACAAGTTGCTGGCAGGCGGACTTATTATCGTCATGGTGGTCGTGCTTCATAACATCTGCGGACTTGGCCTGGGTTATCTCATTGGCCACTTGCTCGGCCTTGCCAGTCAGAAGAAGAGAGCCATATCTATCGAGGTGGGGATGCAGAACTCCGGACTTGCCAGCAGCCTCGCCGCCACGCACTTTGCTGCCTATCCCTTAGCCACCATCCCTGGCGCCATCTTCAGCGTGTGGCATAATCTGTCGGGGGCAGCCGTGGCTTATCTGTACAGCAGGCGGACAAGGCCATCAATATCTACAAGATGATTTCCGTCATGAACTGGCACGCTGTACCGACGGCCTGCTCTTTACAGGTTACGAAACGTAAACAAATTTCGCGATTTTAAACCGTTTAACTATCTTTCTGATAATCAAGCGATTAGGATACCACAGAGTTTCAAGTAAGGAGAGTGGGAGTTTAGAGTAAGTAAAGTGGGACTTTAGTTACTCTAAACTCCCACTTTACTGCCTTTAAAGTCGGAGTGCCTATATGGAAAGGCGCTCATGTAAAGACATTTCGCACTCGTATGTCAGCAGAACTCTATGATCGCACTCACATCATCGCCCATCGACAGGCTCACGATGATACCATCAGCCGTGCGGTAGACGACAGGTGTGAGCATGTCGCCCAACTTGGCGGCGACTCTATACTCCACGCGCAACCCCTTCACTACGAAATCCTCAGGCAACAGTTCCATCGCCATGCGGATATAGTTGGCATTGTTCATGTGGCGATTATAGTCGATATCGGCACGGAGCACTCTGACGGGCTGCAGCACCTGTACACCCTCGCTCGTCTCTTCGCGCGGCAGGATGATGCGGCGATCGCGATAGCTCATCTCCAGCTGCGGCTCGAGGCGCATCGAGGCGATGGTGGCATCGTCTACCCGCTTCAGCTTGCCGCTGGCCTTATCCACGAAGGCTCCCATACTCCATGTGCGGTAGCAAGGCCTGCCCTCGGCATCATAGATAAACGTGTTGCGGAATCCGAACATCGGCTTCATGCCATAGACGGACGTGGTGACGGTGAGCTCCTCCTTATACGCTGGCACACGGACGACCTCCACCTGGCGCGAGGCCAGCAGCTGGGCCATGTTCTGCTCCGAGAAATACTGGCGCACGCCTGGCTCCGTATCGATCCACATCTCCGAGCAGTCCTGCATCATCTGGAGGGCCGAATAGAGCTTCAGCCTGCCCTCGCTATCACAGGTGCTCGTTGTAACTTTATACTTCAGACTAAACATGATACAAAAATTCTTAATACTATTAACAATGTGCAAAGGTACGAAAAAAAAGCCACAAAAACCTTCGCCATGTGAAAATAAATGTGTAACTTTGCAAAAACATCAAACATCGATATTGAAAAAATGGATTTGACAGAACGATTTCTGAACTACACCAAGTTCGATACGCAGTCGCAAGAAGACAGCCAGAGCGTGCCGAGTACCCCCAAGCAACTGATATTCGCCGAATACCTGAAGAAAGAGTTGGAGCACGAGGGCCTGAGCAACGTGGAGCTCGACGACAAGGGCTACGTCTACGCCACGCTGAAGGCGAACACGAAGCAGCCTGTGCCCGTCATCGGCTTCATCTCGCACTACGACACCTCACCCGACTGTTCCGGAGCCGGCATCAGGGCTCAGATCGTACGCAGCTACGACGGCAGCGACATCGTGCTGTCGGAAGGCATCGTGTCGAGTCCGAAGCGATTCCCAGAACTGCTGCAGCACGTGGGTGAGGACCTGATCGTGACTGACGGCCACACGCTGCTGGGTGCCGACGACAAGGCGGGCATCGCAGAGATTGTGGAGGCGATGTGCTGGCTGAGGGACCACCCTGAGGTGAAGCACGGCGACATCCGCGTGGCCTTCAATCCCGACGAGGAGATAGGCATGGGCGCCCACCACTTCGACGTGGAGAAGTTCGGCTGCCAGTGGGCCTATACGATGGATGGCGGCGATGTGGGCGAGCTGGAGTTTGAGAACTTCAACGCTGCCTCTGCCAAGATATATATAAAAGGTGTGAGCGTGCATCCCGGCTACGCCAAGGGTAAGATGGTGAACGCCAACCGCCTGGCTGCAGAGTTCGCATCAATGTTGCCTGCCGACGAGACTCCTGAGGCTACAGAAGGCTATCAGGGATTCTACCACCTGCTGGGCATCCAGTCGAACGTGGAGGGTGCACGCCTGAGCTACATCATACGCGACCACGACCGCGAGCGCTTTGAAGACCGCAAGCGCTTCGTCCAGAAGTGCGCAGAGCAGCTGAACACGAAATACGGCGAAGGCATCGTGAAGTGCGAGGTAAACGATCAGTACTACAACATGAAGGAGAAGATAGAGCCTCAGATGCACGTCATCGACCTCGTGCTGCACGCCATGCAGGACTGCGGCGTGGCGCCCAAGGTGAAGCCCATCCGCGGGGGTACTGACGGTGCCCAGCTATCGTTCAAGGGTCTCCCCTGCCCTAATATCTTCGCTGGCGGCGTGAACTTCCACGGGCCATACGAGTTTGTGAGCATCCAGTCGATGCAGAAGGCCGTGAAGGTGATCGTAAGAATCTGCGAGCTGACAGGAGGATATAATTTTTAGTTTACGGTTTACAGTTTACGGTTTACAGTTGATTACACCGAAGGATCGAGTGGCCTTGCCAGCATATCATCTGTAAACCGTAAACTGTAAACTGTAAACAAGAATTACGCTTTCATCAGCGCATTGAGAGCATCAACCTCACCTACCACCCAGATGATGTCGCCCTCCTGGAAACGACGGTTCGGACGATAGGTAGAGAGGCTCTCCTTTCCCTCCTCGAGGCCCACGACCATACAACTGTAACGATCGCGGATGCCGCTCTCGATGAGCGTCTTGCCAACAAACGGGCTGTCAGCGCCAATCACCAGCTGGCGCAGCCTCATTTCACGCTTCTCCACCTCTGTGTCTTCGCCAAAGCGCTCCTTCTCGAGCGCATCGCGGAAGGCCGTGAACTGCGCATCGCTACCAATCACCTGCAACGTGTCGCCAGGAAAGATGACATAGTCGCCATCAGGGATATTGATGCGCCATCCCCCACGCAGGATACTACAAACGTGGACACCGTACTTCTGTCCGAAGTTCAGCTGCTTCAGCGTCTGTCCCATCCACAGCGAGTCTCCAGGCACCTCAAACTCAGCGATATGGATATCACGATCCAGCAGGCGCCCCTCATAGAGCGGGCGTTTCTTGCCATGCACCTGTGCCTCGATATCGCGTGAGCGCAGGTTCTGGATGAAGAGCCGTTCGAGCGTTATGCTGCGATGCTTGATCCAACGCGAGAAGATGATACCCACCACCACGATGACTCCGATGCAGATCATCAGAGCATTGGTGAAGCGCGTCAGATAGTTGCAGATATAGAAGATGAAACTCACCGCAATCATCATACGGACAAGAATGGTAAAGATGAGCGGCAGACGATTGCGGTTGCTCTCTCGCCACAAGGCCTTGAACTCTTCGCTTCGGTTCTTCTTCATCACCATCGCCCGCAGGAAGGGTGCTATCAGCAGGACAGTCAGTACGCCCGTGATGGCGTTGGCATACCAATGCAACTCCCAGCCGGGCAAGAGCTTGCGCATGAACGGCAGCACGAAGGTAAACATGACGGCAACGGCTGCCGAGGAGAGGATTGAATAGACCACGGTATTGATGCTCATCTGCGTGAGCAGCTTCTTCCACTTGCTCTGCTGCTGAGACTGCTGATGACTCATTGAGAGATGATTCAGCGACAAGATCACCTTCTTGGGCAGATGGCGCTCCAGGCGATTGTAGGCAGGAGTAGCCAGACGGATCATGTAAGGCGTGAGGAAAGTGGTAATGACAGACACCGCCACCACAACAGGATAGAGAAAGTCGCTGATGACCCCCAGCGACAGTCCCAACGAAGCGATGATGAACGAGAACTCACCGATTTGTGCCATCGAGAATCCGCAGCGCATGGCCGACTTGAGCGACTCGCCGCCCAGCATGAACGAGAACGTGCCCAAGACGCTCTGCCCTACAAGTATCGTCAGCACCAGCAACAAGATGGGCAAGGCATAGTCTACAAGTATCTTTGGATCGACGAGCATACCCACAGACACGAAGAAGATGGCGCCAAAGAGGTTCTTCACCGGCTCTACCAGCTTCTCAATGCGCTCCGCCTCAACCGTCTCTGCCAGGATGCTACCCATGATAAACGCGCCGAAGGCCGAGCTGAAGCCCACTTTCGTGGAGAATACTGCCATCGCGCAGCAAAGTCCCAACGACACCACCAGCAACACCTCGCCATTGATAAGGTTGCGCACAGAACGCAGGAACAACGGGATAGCAAAGATACCCACCACGAGCCAAAGGATGAGGAAGAAAGCTATCCTCACGATGGCCTCAATCATCTGTCCGCCCTCCAGGTCGTTACCGCTGGCGACGGCACTCAGCATCACCATCATCACGATGGCCAGGATATCCTCGAGAATCAGCACACTCATCACAAGCCCTGCAAACTGCTGCTGTCGCAATCCCAGATCGTCGAAAGCCTTATAGATAATGGTCGTCGACGACATAGCGAGCATACCGCCAAGGAAGATGCAGTCCATCTTGCTCCATCCGAAAGCCTGGCCTACGCAGACGCCCAGCATCGACATGAAGAAGATGATGGTACAGGTAGAGATCACCGGCGATGCTCCCATCTTAAGGATTTTCTTAAACGAGAAGTCGAGGCCCAGGGAGAACAGCAGGAACATCACGCCGATATCGGCCCACAGATGGACGCTGCTATGATCGACCACCGACGCGGTGTAAGGCATGTTAGGACTAACCAGGAAGCCTGCCACGATATAGCCAAGCACCAACGGCTGTTTGAGCCGCTTGAAGATCAGCGTCACGATGCCTGCCACCATCAGGATGAGGGCCAGGTCGTTAATCAATGCCGGTAATTCTGCCATATCTCTTTTTCTGTTTTCTGATCAAAGATGTTCGCTCTTCACTTCATCAATACCATTGCACAGCGTTGGTCGACCCCGAACGCTTATCATACTTCAGAGCATCCGTCAACGTAGAGGCATTGCAACGGAAGGAGAAGTTGTAGCTGGTATATGGAGCCAACATCACATCGCACGACATATTGAAACAATGCAAGTCACGAGAGAGCGACATGCGGGTCATCGAAATCGACTTGGTCTCGAAGTCGTAGCCCGTGTTGAAGTTGATGTTCCATCCGTCGCTGATCTGCACGTTGCCGCTGAGGTTCAGCGTCTGGATCAGCTGATAGGGGTAGCGCATCGTGTTGTAGTTGAAGCGCGAATTGTCTCTGTTCTCCGCCACGTTGACAGTATAGCCGATATTCAGGTTCCAGGGCATCTTGAACTTCATGTAGCCGTCCTCGTCGGTCTCAGCCTTCGACTTCTCGCCCCTGGGGTGCTTGGCCTTCTCCATCTCCAGGTCTACGTTACTGTCGACGGTATCCCAGTCCTCGTCGTCTTCCTCCCGACGGTTCTTCTTGTCCTTGTCGTCGTCGTCCACCTTCTGCCCTGTCAGGCGCTTGAAGAGTTTTATCACCTTATCGTTGTTGAGGTTATACGAGATGTTTTGCGAGATACCCTGCCATCGGCCCCATTTACCCAGTCCCCAGTAGGTGGTGTGCTCACTCACGCGCGGTGTTGCTCCCACGCTGTCTGCCTCATAGACATACGAGGCGAAGTTTGCGGAAATGTTCATCGTGTACGACTTCGACAACTTCAGTCGTATACTGGTTCGCAGGTCGCTCAGCGGTCTGATGTCTGTTGCAAAGTTATACGACATGTTGGCCGAAAGCTCGTCGATAAGGCTGATTTTCTTGAATCCCGTGGAGTCGTCCTCCGACTTCACCTTCATCTCGAGGTTGTTCTTAAAGTCGAATGTCAGCATGCCGCGCTTTCCCTTGCTTGGAGCACGGTAGATGTTTATATCGTAGGGCGAATACTCCACGAGCGACACATTGCCGTTGGCATCGGTCTTCTGATAGGTCTTATAATAGCCATAGCGGTCTTCCCCGAAGTCTGGCGCATAGCTGAAGGTCACGGATGGTGTGAAGACGTGACGGATGCGGTCCACCTTGTCGCCGAAGAGCTTGCGACTGGGCACATAGAAGCCATAGATCTTCGTGTTCATGTTCAGGTTGAGCGACCAGTCGTAGACGTTGTAGAATCCCGTCACGGTATCTGTCACCTCCTTCTGGTTCTGCGTGTCCCAGTGCTTCTCGGCCCTACGGAAGAGCGTACGGTCGGTGAAATTGATGCTTGGCACGACGTTGAGATAGCCCAGGGCCGTGAATGTGGCCTTGATGGGGATCGTGTGCTGCATGCCGTTCTGCCAGTCACGCGCCAGGCTGGTATGCAGGATACGGTCCTCCTTCACATTGTTTATCTGATTCTTGAGCGTACCGGTATACGCAAGCGAGATTTTCTCATACCAGCGCTCGGCTCCTGCCGCCTTCTTCCGCTTGAAGGGATAGAACTGTGCGACGGTGATGCTAACCGTGGGCAGTTCGATGCTCAACGTCGAGTCGCGCATGTTCTGCATCAGGTTGAACGAGGAGTTGAGCGTCATGCCAAGACTGGAGAATCCGGTGTTGAATCCCACGCCCGACGTACGGGTAGACTGTGTCCTGGTCTGGGGATTGTACATCGAGGTAAGGTTGTTGGTGTCGTATGACGTCGTAGCGAAGTTCACGCGGGCATTGAACGAGCGATACGGATTGGCCTTGGCGTCCTGCGTATGGTTCCACGTCAGTTTGAAGTCTGTCGTCAGCTGATAGTCGGGCATGTTCTTCTCACCCCTGACCGAGTTCTGGTAACTCATCAGGAAGTTGCCGTTGTAGCGATAGCGCTTCCTGTAGTTCGACGTGGCGGAGACTCCCCACGAACCCTTCGTATAGATCTCGCCCAGCAGCTTCAGGTCCATCTTGTCGCTGATGGCGAAATAGTAACCACCGTCACGCAGATAGAAGCCCTTCTCCGTCTCGTCGCCATAGGTAGGCATGATCAAGCCGCTGGAGTAGCTCTTCGTGAAGGGGAAGAATCCGTATGGGATGGCCAGTGGCAGGGGCACGTCGGCGACGACGAGATAGGTTGGCCCGAACACCACATCCTTGCCTGGTCGCACTTTCGCCCGCGACATGGCGAGGTAGAAGTCGGGGTGCGGGTCGTCACAGGTCGTATAACGGCCATGCTGCAGGTACATCTCTCCCTCAGAGCCACGCTTCGACAGTTCGCTGGTCAGATATCCATCGTCCTGCTGGGTATAGACATCTGCGATAAGGCCCTTCTTCGACTTGAAATTGAACGACATGGGTCCCGTCTGATACTCGTCGCTGCCCATCTTGAACACAGGCGAGCCGATTGTCTGGTTGGTGACGGTATCCAGCCGTCCCTCGGCATGCACGATGTTGCTGTCGAGGCTCATGAATATCTTCTCACTGGCCAGGTCCATATTCTGATACTTCACCTTCGACGAGCCATAAAGCCGTGCCTGCGAGATAGCGGCATTGTAGGTAAGCGAGTCGGTGGCAGAATACTCCACAGGCGAGTCGATACCACTCTTACGACTGCGGTTGATACTGTCGAGCGTCAACGAGTCGTCTACGGCCTTGTTATGCTTATAGATGGCCAGCTCCAGCGAGTCCATCGTGGTGGTGTCGCGCTTCAGCTTGGCGGCAGCCTCCGTACTGTTTCGTGGAGTGTGGAGCGTGGAGCGTGGAGGGAGATTACCTTGGAGGGCGGAGTCAGATGCGATAACAGAAGAGTCTGAAACAATCAGAGATGAGTCTGAAATAATAACTGAAGAATCTACAGCAAGAACCGAGGAGTCAAGTGCGGCAATCGAGGAATCAAGTGCGGCCATCCGGGCAGCCAGTTCCACGCCCTGAGTATTCTCACTCCTCACTCCTCCCTCCTCACTCCTCGAAATCTCCCCACTCTTCGAAACGACGCCTCCCCTACCCGACCGAAGGGCAGCAGGCGTGCACGCCATCATCAGCATGAAGGCGCCCAAGAGCAATATGACAGAAAATCTCTGTTTCACGGCTGCAAAGGTACGAATAAAATCGTTATTTCAGCCATAGATTAACACATTATCACAGATTTATGAATTTATTCAAAAATGTCAACCCACCGCTGGAAGCGTCGGATGCCATCCCAGCCGAATTTCTCCAGGCTGCGCATCGCCTCGACGACTGTCCGTTCAGAGCCCGGACGCGTCTTAGAATAGAACTTATCCGCATAGCACACCACCTGCTCCTCAAGTTCCTCCGGCATGAAGTCCTTGTGGGGCAAGGGCAGTTGCTGCTGCTCGATGTCCCAGGCCGTCAGGCCCGTACCCGTATGGCGCTCGCAGACCCTCGCATGCCTGTCCCAGCCCTCCTGGCGCAGCAACTGCCCGCCAATGAGTCCATGACGGATATAAGGCTCGTCGCCCATGCAATAGATGCCAGGGGCGTTACAACGGAAGATGCCGAGGTCGTGCAGCATGGCAGCCTCTTCGAGGAATTCAGCGTCCAGTCGCAGTTCCGGATGCTTCTTCGCAATCAGCAGGCAGCGATCCGCCACCTGCCGACTGTGAGTGATAAGGAGCTTCCTGAGGTCATTATCCTCAGGATAGTATTTATCGATGATCTTCTGATAATCCATATTTTTCTTTTGGTTTACAGTTTACAGTTTACGGTTTACAGATGAATACCTTGCAAGCCATTCTCTGCCTACTGAAGTAATCAACTGTAAACTGTAAACCGTAAACCGTAAACCGTAAACTGTAAACTATAAACAACACCCACTACTGTTCCCGTTCAATCCACGCGATGGTGTCGCCCTGGCGGATCTGCTGTCCGGGCTTCACGCTGATGTCCACGAGCTTGCCACCCAGGGCGGCAGGGATTTCGACGATCTCGCCCCACTTTGTCTGGAGATAGCAGAAGGTGTCGCCCTCCTTGTATCTCTGTCCGATAAACGGCTCCACACAAGGTGCCAGCACACCCTCTCCGCCGAAGCCCCACAGCAGTTGTCCTGCCAGCGGTGCCTTCACGGCGTCGGCCTTGGCGTGCTTCAGGGCGTCGATCTCCTCCTGGGATATCTTTTTGCCGCCGCCCAGTTTGGCGTCCTTCGCCTTCTGCAGGTCAGCGAGGAACTGCTTCTTGGCCTGTCCGCTCTTGAAGGCGCGATACTGCTCGGGGTGCATGGCCAGCTCGAACAGCTCCTCGTCGTCCTGTCCGTAGTCCCAGCCGTTGTCGTCCATCTCCTTGCGGAAGTCGGGCAGGGCGTCCTTCAGCAGCGTGTGGGCATCGACATCCGTGAACTCGCGGTTCTGCTTCTTGGCCAGCTCCACCAGTTCGGGATCGATCGTGCCGGGAATCTTGCCACTCTTGCCGAGGATCATGCCCCACATGGCGTCGTCCATCATCACGAAGCGGCCCTTGCCCTGCTCGATGGTGAGCAGGTTCATCAGGGCGATGTTCTTCACATACTGCGAGAACGGCGTCACCAATGGAGGATAGCCCACGCGCGGCCATACATACTCCACCTCGTTGAAGAGTTTCACGAGCATGTCGTCGATCGTCAGCACCTTCTCGCCCTTCTGCTCGCGCAGCTTGTTGATCATCGTCATGATGCCGCCCAGGTCGGCCATCATCGAGCCCATCATGCCGCCAGGCAGTCCGCAGCCCAGGAGCAGGCTCGACATGTGTTTATTGGCAGGATTGATGAAGTAGCCCAGCCAGTCGTCGATGAACTCCTGCGTCAGCGTGCGGGCCTGCATATAGGCGTTCATGTTCAGGTCGGCCACCTCGAAGCCCTCGTTCTTCAGCATCGAGCGCACGGAGATGATGTCCGGGTGCACCTTGCCCCAGCTGAGCGGCTCGATGGCCGTGTCGATGATGTCGGCACCGTTGTTACACACCTCGAGGATCGAGGCCATCGAGAGGCCCGGCCCCGAGTGGCCGTGATACTGGATGATGATGTCCGGGTGCTTCGTCTTGATGGCCTTCGTCAGGGCGCCCAGCATGGCCGGCTGTCCGATGCCCGCCATGTCCTTCAGGCAGATCTCCTCGGCCCCGGCGGCAATCACCTCGTCGGCAATCCTCGAGTAGTACTCCACCGTGTGCACGGGCGAGGTGGTGATGCAGAGCGTGGCCTGGGGCGTCATGCCGCCCTCCTTGGCCCACCGGATGCTGGGGATGATATTGCGCGTGTCGTTCAGTCCGCAGAAGATGCGGGTGATGTCCACGCCCTGTGCGTGCTTCACCTTATACATCAGCGCGCGCACGTCGTCGGGCACGGGGTACATCCTCAGGGCGTTCAGGCCGCGGTCGAGCATGTGGGTCTTGATACCCACCTCGTTAAACGGTTTGCAGAAGGCCCTCACGGCCAGGTTGGGGTTCTCGCCTGCCATCAGGTTCACCTGTTCGAAGGCGCCGCCGTTGGTTTCCACGCGGGCGAAGCAGCCCATGTCGATGATGGCTGGGGCGACACGCTCCAACTGGTCCTTGCGGGGCTGGAATTTGCCCGAACTCTGCCACATGTCCCTGTAAACGAGACTGAACTGGATTTTCTTCTTTGTCATAGTCATGAAAAAATTACTGTCTTTTACGATTTTTGATTTGCAAAATTAGCAATAATATTTGTAATACAAGCATATCGCCGGATAATTTTTCATATTTTTACCATTTCGCCCAGACACACTAAAAGGGAGGGCGCCCATCGGCACCCACGCTTCTAAGGAGACTTTTATTCTACGGATTATTGGATTATTAGGAGATTTTTTAACGCCTTCTCTCCTATACTCCTTAGACATTTTCGCTCCCAAGGAGGTTTTTGTTCTAAGGAGTTTAGGAGATTTTTTAACTCCTTCTCTCCAATGCTCCTTAGACATTTTCGCTTCCAATGAGATTTTTTGTTCTAAGGAGTTTAGGAGTTTAGGAGATTTATTTCTTTGCAAAAACTCCTTTTCTCCTATTCTCCTTAGACAAAAAAAACTGACCTCTCCTTAGCCCTCGCCGCCGTTGCCGTCGGCCTGCGGTGCGAGCAGGTAGCTGATGGGCGTCTTCTTCTGCACACGCTTCTCCTTGCCGCCGACGGTGCGCTTCTCGCTCTCCACGAGGAAGCCGAACTCGAACAGA
>CAMNPN010000028.1 GCA_946548085.1 uncultured Prevotella sp.
GCATCTCAAATGCGACGGCAAAGTTACGACATCGGGAAAGGTCACTGTCCGTCTTTGTCGGTCTCTGACGATATTTTCTGCAACTTTTTTAGCAACAGCTCCAGATGAGCGTTCTCGAGCAGGTTTCAGGCGCCTCGGTGAAGGCTGAGCGCCCCCCACATACTACCTTCTCTCTTAGAGAGAAGTACGTATGGGGCCGATCTTTCACCTCGGCGACAGGATAAAAGTTGAGAATGTGAAACATGCGAAACTTGAATTAACTAAGTATTGTTATTTGTCTCTTTGTCTAATTGTCTATTTGTCTCTTTGTCTAATCGTCCAAATGTCTAATTGTCTAAATGTCTAATCGTCTATTTGTCTGATTGACGATGCAAAGATACGACGCTTTTTAGCCTCATTCCAAACTTTTTTCCCACTTTTTATTCAGAAGCACCAAAAAGACGAGAGGCGAGCGCTTATGCTCGCCTCTCGTCTTTTTCATGACGTATCCCTTCGCCGCGCTTACTCCTCGGTGATGGCAGAGAAAGTGAGTTTCTCGTAGCCCTCGAAGTCGTCGAACTGCAACTGGAAGTTGGCATACAGGTAATAGTTGCCACCCGTGTTGTGCGTGTCCTTGATCGACTTGCTCTTGGCCAAAGCGTTAAGGATCTTGTTGTAGATCACCTTGTCGTTATTGTCGTCAGCAATCTGGATAGCCATCGAGGTGACCATGCCGTTCTCAATCTTATAAGTATAGTCGCCTGCGGAGTAGAGCTGGAAGTTCTCAGTCTCGAGGATTGTCTCGAGTTCGCCCACGGCAGCCTCGAGTTCCTCCTTGGTGGCATTCACGAAGTTGATGGGCTCAAGATTCTCATCGAGCTTGATATAAGTAGTGTCAACCTCGCTGGTGACATTGTTCTCTTCGGCATACATCGTGGTAGCGCCCACGAGCATCAGCATGCTCACGAGCATCAGTTTCTTTAGTGTTTTCATCTTTTTCATCTTCTTTATTATCGTTATCTGAAATCTTTGACTTGCTTAATAGCTTAACTATTATCGAGTGCAAAGGTAGCAAATTATCAGATATGCTCCAACTCTTTTTGGCAAAAAATATATAAAAACACCGTTTGCGGTGTACTTTTTGACAAATATCAACCGCAAACGGTGTCATTTTGACGCTTAAAACGCCACTTTCTTACCTTTTAACAGGTCGGATGACGAACGTGAAGCTTCGCTCCTCGCATGGCACGAGGTATTCCTGTCGCGGCCATGCACCCCACGAGTTGACACAGCCGAGACCCATCTGGCGCTGCTGGATGTGAACTTGAGTCAGCGGACGCTCGATGAGGTCGCCGGAGTGACGGCCTATCTTCTTGTCTTTCTCACGGCCATCATCAAGGTCACTGGTCAGAAAGCGCAGCGCACTGGCTTCCATCGGGGCATCGGAATAGAACTCCAGTCCCCTACCCTCTGCATCGATGACACGGAACCATCGCACATCCGTATGGTTGCCCGACTCCTGCGGACGGACATAGGGATAGTACTCGTCGGAGACCTTATTCGCATATAAGCCGATAAACTCGCTTGAGTTGCGGTCGCAGTAGTTCTCCACAGGTCCGCGGCCATAATACTGCAGCTGGTCGAACTGTGCGGGCATCTGTAGCTGCATGCCATAGCGGAACATCGGTGGAATCCTCACGGCATCCCTACCCGGCTGCGGCGGATTGGGCAGGAAGTGCTCACGGACCACCACCTCGCCATTCGTCTGGAGCGTGTAGGTCATGGTGAGCGTGGCCTGCACAGCTGACATGTCAAAAACGGCCACGACACTGTTGTCGCCCACCTGGCACTCTTTCAACTGCATCTGCGGCGCCTGCCACACACCAAAGCGCTGCTGCAGACGGGCACCATAGTCATTGTCGGTCGGGGCGCGCCAGAACTCGGGCGTCACAGACTCGCGGTCGACGAGCATCGGCTGACCGTCGACGTCGAGATAATCGATCCAGCCCGTCCATTTGCCGATGGTGAGCGTGGTACCGGCAGCATCGAAGCGGACGTAGCTCTCGGTCTCCTCCTTGGAGAGCTGAGAGGCGGCATCAGCCTTGATTGCCGGGAACTGGTAGGGATTGAGCACGAACTGCTGACGGGCCACCACCTGGCCTTTGTCGATCAAGGGCTGTGCCTGACGCGACTTGAACTGGAAGACGACGAAGACCTCCTGGTCGCCATGATGGCCGAGCACGCGCTCCACCATCTGCCGCAGGGCGTCGATGGTGACAACCTTGCGCTGCTGAGGCTGGATACCGCTGATATCAATGGTGCCGCCATGTCCGAAAGTCAAACCTTCTGGCCGGTCGCCACCATGATGATGTGAGCCCGAGGCACCACCCACGAACCACTCGAGCTCAAGGTCGTCGAGGGTCTTGAAGAAGCGCTCGTTGTAAATTTCGATCTTGCCCTCCTTCAAGCCTTTGTCGGCCACCCACACATCCTGATAGTAGTAGCGCACCTCATGGGCATGGGGGTTCAACCGGCGATCGGGAGCAATGATGCCATTGCAGTTGAAGTTATAGTCTGAGGCTGGATAGCGTCCATAGTCGCCACCGAAGGTGAAGATCTCCCTGCCCGTCACCTTGCTCTTGTCGCGCAACCCCTGGTCAACGAAGTCCCAAATATAACCGCCCTGATACTTGGGATACTTGCGGATGAGCTCCCAATACTCCTTGAAGCCACCCATGGAGTTGCCCATGGCGTGGGCGTATTCACATTGTATCAGCGGACGGGGATTGTCGCCCTGTGCGTATTTCTCACAGTCGTCATAGCCATAATACATCGGGCAGAAGATATCGGTTTTGCCGTTCTGTCGGGCCTGCTCATACTGGCAGGGGCGCGACGGGTCGTAGGCTTTCACCCAGTCGTAGGCACGCTCGAAGTTAGGCCCATAGCCCGCCTCGTTGCCCAGTGACCACACAATGATGGAGGGGTGGTTCTTGTAAGTCATCATATTGCCCTCCTGGCGCTCGATGTGCGCCTTGGCAAAGTCGTCGCGCTTGGCCAGCGTGCCCTCGCCGTAGCCCATGCCGTGGCTCTCAAGGTTCGACTCGGCCGTGAGGTACAGGCCATACTCATCGCAGAGATCGTACCACCGCGGGTCGTCGGGATAGTGGCAGGTGCGCACGGCGTTGATGTTCAGATACTTCATGATCTTAATATCCTCAATCATACGCTCCACAGAGACGATATAGCCGCCATCGGGGTCGAGCTCATGACGGTCGACACCTTTTATTAAGATCGGCTGGCCGTTGACGAGCAGCTGGCCGCCCTTAATCTCGACATGACGGAAGCCTACGCGCTGGCGGATCACCTCGAGCACCTCGTCGCCCTGCTTCAGGGTTATCAGCAATGAATAGAGGTTCGGGGTCTCTGCCGTCCAGGGTTTTACGTCTGAAAATGAGGAACGAAGAATGAAGGAATTTGCTGTCGCCAACATATTATCCCCTATACGGTTGCCATCCTTATCAAGGAGTTGGGCCTCAACTTTCTGGCCTTTGCCAGCAACCTTCACTTCAACATCCAGCAGGCCATTGCCATCCTGATAGTCCTGTTTCACGAAGATGTCCTGGATATGAGTCTTTGGTGTGGCATAGAGATAGACCTCGCGAGCGATGCCCGTGAAGCGCCAGAAGTCCTGATCCTCGAGATAGGAGCCATCACACCAGCGCATTACCTGCATAGCAATAAGGTTCTGCCCCTTCTTTAGGTATTTTGTGATGTTGAACTCGGCTGCCACCTTCGAGTCCTCAGAGTAACCGACGTATTTGCCGTTGACCCAGACGGAGAGGTTGCTCGTAGCCGAGCCTACGTGGAAGAACACCTGCTGCCCCTTCCAGTCGGCGGGCAGCTCAAAGGTGCGTCGGTAAGAGCCGGTATAGTTGTTCGTCTCACCGATATACGGTGGATTGCTCTTAAAGGTGGTGCTCCAAGCATAGCCGACATTCTTGTAGACCTTGTCGCCATAGCCGTTGAGTTCGAAAAGTCCAGGCACGGGAAAGTCCACCCATGCAGAGTCGTCGTACTTAAGGCTGAAAAAGTCCTTTGGCGCATTCTGATGGTCTTTCACGAAACAGAACTTCCACAGCCCCTCCATTGAGAGATAACGGGCAGACTTCGTTTTATCGTTCTGCCGGGCCAGTTCTTCATTCTCGAAGGCGAAGAAATGTGCATGACGCACTTCACGATTCACCTGATTCACTTCCGGGTCGAGCCATACGGGTGACTTCTGAGCGTACACAGAAGATACAGCAAGACAGGCAAGCGAAAGAAACAATTGCTTGATCATACGTTTTAGTTTTAGATAATTGATGAATATTTTCGGCAAAGGTACGAAATTATTGCGAATTTTGCGTATCTTTGCATCAAATTTTATCATGAGATGAAGGAAAAAGTCAAAAGCAAGGAGGAAAGATATGCGCAGATTCTCGGCTATTTCCGCGATCAGATGCCGGAGGTAAACACTGAGCTGGAGTTTGGCAGCGTATTCCAGCTACTCGTGGCTGTCATCCTCAGCGCCCAGTGTACCGACAAGCGTATCAACCAGGTGACACCAGAGCTCTTCAGTCATTATCCCGACGCCCGTTCGATGGCCACCGCAGAGCCCGAGGATGTGTTGGAATACATCAGTAGCGTGTCGTACCCGAATGCGAAAGCCGACCATCTGGTGAAGATGGCGCGAGCACTCATGGAGAAGCACGGCGGAGAGGTTCCCTCTGACATGAACCAGCTGCTCGACCTGCCTGGTGTAGGGCGCAAGACGGCAAACGTCATCCAGAGCGTCGCCTTCGGCAAGTCAACCCTCGCCGTCGACACCCATGTCTTTCGCGTGGCCCATCGCTTAGGACTGGTTTCCAAAGGCGACAACACACCATACAAAGTGGAGCTGGAGCTGACGAAGTACATCCCTGCTGACGATATCCCGCGTGCTCACCATTGGCTATTGCTCCATGGCCGGTATGTATGCACATCGCGCAAGCCTCATTGCGATAGATGCGAGCTATCGCACCTCTGCCCGAAGCTCATCGAAGGATCAAAACTGGGATAATAACAGAGAGAGGCTACTTCCGATGCGAATGATTCTGACGGAAGTTCTGCCCCATGTTGCGGAAGGTCTGACGGTGAAAGCGCTCTTCGGCACGAAGGACATCGAAGACCTTCGAAGCAGAGAGGACGGTAAAGAACTTGTTATGATAGTTCTGCTGAATCTTCTTCAACTCTAACTCAACCTCGTCGCGCTTCTGAACAAGTCGCTTACAGCTGGCATCGTCGGTAGGCTTCACACGCCCCTCCTGCCGCATCTTGCCGAAGACAGCACGCTGCTTGCGCTGCATCTCACGGAAGAGCGGGAAGAACTTGGCGCCCTCATCGGCCGTGAGCCCCGCCTCCTTGGTGATAAACTGCTCCATCTCGGCCTGAAACTTCTCAGGCGAGAACTTTTGAGGTTCATCGGCCTGACAGACAAAAGAGCCTGCCAGGAGGAACATCATGCATATAAGGACCTTCTTCATTTTTGTTTTGTTATACTATAATCGTTTTTCCTTTTCTTCTTCAGTCTTGGCCTTTCCCCTAATACTCAGACAGATAGGCGTAGATATCCTGATTGTCAAGCATGATATAGTCGGCGGCCGCGTTGAAATAAGCCTCTTCGGACTGCGACGACTTTTGCACCTCCGCCACAGGTCTCTGAGATTGCTGTGACACCTCGGGGATGACGAGCCAAGCGGCAGTAGACACAAACAGGACACAGACGGCAGCGGCTACCCACCAGACGGGGCGCATCCATACCCTTCGGGCTTTCTGCCGACGCTCGGGCAACTGCTCCATCACCTGGGCCGTCAGCTGCTCGAAATAGCCTTCAGGCACCGTAAAAGGATTGCGGCGCCCTATCTGATCTTCTATATACTTTACTTCTTCCATCGAATGTATGACGTATAAGTATGCAGTAGGTTTAATCACGTAGCTTAAAAAATTCCGAGATTTTCTTCACCGCGATGTGATAGGAGGCTTTGAGTGCTCCCTCGGAAGTACCAAGCAGCTGACTGATGTCGCTATATTTCATCTCATCGAAATAGCGCAGCTGGAAGACCGTACGTTGCACATCGGGCAGTTGGGCGATGGCTTCCTGGAGTAGCGCTTCGGTCTCTGAGCCATCGAAATAAGGATCGGCCAGCAGCGAGTTGTAGACAGAGGGCTCGGCGTCGTTTACGGTTTGACGATGCTTATTACGGCGCAGCAGGTCTAACGATTCATTGATGGCGATGCGCGAGAGCCAGGTGAGCACCTTTGAATCTCCGCCAAAGGTGTCGAGGGCATTCCAAGCCTTCAGGAACGTGTTCTGCACCACGTCGTTGGCATCATCGTGGGTGAGCACAATCTTTCTCACCAGCCAATAGAGCTGCTCGCCGTACTGACGTACAGCCGCCTCAAAGCCCTGGCGCTGAGTGTCGCGATTCAGGAGCATCTGTCTGATCTGCTGGTCGTTAAGAATCTCCATAACACTCAATTTGGCAGAAATGGCTGCATCTCTCTACGGATGACTCTGTCGAAGCCATAAAGGTCGGGCCAGTAGCCCACCTCACCTGTTTCAGGATCTGGATAGACAGTATAATAAATAATGTACACGGGCACGCGCGGAACGACATCACGATAGGTGATGACCGTCAGCGGACGAGGGTCGTCGACATGCTCCTCCAAGTATTCAAAGCCCCTAACCGTCTGGGGCTTCATGTCCATGGCCAGACGAATCTTGTCTAGCGTCCATTCGTCGGCTCCCTGCAACAAGAAGCAGGCCAGCTCGAAGGGTTTCTGCACCCTCACGCATCCATGGGAGAGCGTGCGCCGCTCACGGTTGAAAGCCCCGCGGTTGTTTGTGTCGTGCAGATACACGCCGAAGTTATTAGCGAAACGGAACACAATACGCCCAAGAGAATTGCCTGCCCCACCCTTCTGGCCCACACGCAGTCCGCCGGTCCGCAACAGGTTGGCAGAAACTTCTCTAGGATCGAGAGTGTCACCACTCTGACGATCTACAATATAATAATTATGACGTGCAAAATAGGCGGAGTCTCCACCATGAACAGCCACCTCCCCCTTTACGATTGAAGAAGGAATGATCCAGTCGGGATTCACCTGCATATGAGTAATCTCGCTACTAAGCAACGGGGTCTTCGTTGCCACGGAGCCACAACAGATCTTCATGGACAGAACGCTATCAGGACAGATGGCCCAGAGCTGTTGGGCGGGGATGTTAACCACAACCTGATGGGTACGTCCTTCAGGGCGATTCATCTGCCAGCGGCAACGCTCCAGGTTCACAAGAATCGCCTGGCGGTGGGCACTGTCTGAAGAGTGCTCGAGCAGCGACTGTAAAGTCCTATAGAGGCTGTTAACAGGTGCAGATGCCCGCAGATAACTGATTCTCTCGGGCGAAGAGAGCTTTTGAAGCGATTCTTCATAGTCGGGCGCCTTTACTTTATAGTCGAAGAGTACGGCATGACTGGCCGTATCCGTCTTATAGTCTATGCGATTAAACACCCGGCCAGGCCTAATGAAGCCATAACGCTGTCCGGTAGCGTACCTGACATAAGCCTTTGTCAGATGATATTCAAGTCGCGGCAACACCTCGTTGATGCTCTGTCCGACGGAATCAAAGGCGAGCTGGTGGACGATCTCGAGGTCTGACTGGATCTCTGGCAAGAAGAAAGCCTTCGGACTAAGCCCATGGCGGGGCAACTCACGCTGCAGAATTGCCATCAAACTGTCGGCCAGGTCTGTCACCCCAGTTCTGGCATACCATAGAGGTTCATGGGTACGCTCAGCATAAAAACGCCGAACGGTCTTATCTGCCTCCCACCCGGAAGAGTCGGTATCTAAGAAATGCGTTAGATACTTCCCTTGTTCGGTGGTATCCAACGCATGTACATATGTTCCAAATACAGAATCGTCAGCCTCGTCATACTCACGGTTTCCGTTTACGCAGGAAGCCAGGAGCACAAGGACTGCCGCAAGAGACGTTACTAACGGACGTTGACCCTGCGTACGACCTTGCCGACCTTGACGATGTAGCAACCTTTTGGAATATTAAGTTCGATCTTCTGTTCCTGACTGTCTATACGTTTGTGGAGCAGGACATTACCTGTCACTGAAACGACCTGTAACACCTGACCTTGAGCCCCTATGACAGTAAGTGTTCCATCGCTGTAGGTCACTTCCACCTCCTGCTCGTCAGACAACTCCATCACCCCAGAGAAATAAGCCGGAGCAGCATGGACAGCTACGGGCACAATTAAAAGCGCTGCCAGAGAGAAAGTAAGAATAAGTATACGTTTCATCATAAGCATACAACTATAGTTTGCTGCAAAGTTAATCAATTTCTCCGAATAATCAAAACTTTTTCTTCATAAAATGCAGTTTCGATACCAAAATAGCTAAATTTACACGTCGATAATATCCATTTCGTTCGTCAGACGGGTATTTTCAAACACTGTCCTCGCTTCTTCCAACAGCACATCCTCATTATCATACCGTGAGCTATAATGCCCCAAAAGCAACTTCCCCACCCCGGCATCTCGAGCTACCATCGCGGCCTGACGGGCCGTGGAATGACAGTACTTCTCTGCCGACAGAATCTTGTCGTCACCATACGTGCTTTCATGATAGAGCGTGTTGACTCCCCTCAGCTGTTCATGAAGGGTTGGGATATACCTCGTATCGCTGCAATAGGCATAGCTCCTTGGAGGATCGGCAGGGATAACCATACGAGCATTCGGGATGACATCTCCCTCAGGCGTAGTCCAGTCTGCGCCCATTTTTATGTTGTTAATCTGACTACGAGGAATGTCATAAGCCTCTAACATATCAGGACGGATGTGAGGCAGCAAGGGCTTCTCTCGTATGAGATAGCCACAGGTGGGCATCCGGTGCTCGAGCGGAATAGTTTCAACGGTGATACTGCCATCTTCATAGACAACAGCTTGCTGCGTAGTGTCTACAGCATGAAACACCACCTCGTAGCCTAAGTCATGAGTAAAGAAGGCTATCTGCTCCTCGAGGATAGGCCGTAATGCTTCATGGGCATGGATATGGAGGGGGGCGGTACGCCCCAGAAGTCCGAAAGTAGAGATCATGCCGATAAGTCCGAAGCAATGGTCACCATGCAGATGAGAGATAAACACCCTACTAAGCTTGGAGAAATGGAGATGGGTCTTCCGCAACTGCATCTGCGTTCCTTCTGCACAATCAAGCATCAGCAAGCGGTCTCTCACCTCTACGAGCTGGGAAGATGCATTGTGTCGAAGGGTGGGAAGCGCACTTCCACACCCTAAGATATGTACCCTAAAAGGTTCCACTGTTTAAATCTTATTAAACTCGTCGTTTGTTTCCTCTAGCTCCAGTCCGTGCAGATCTACCTTGGGTTTGGGCTTCCAACGGCTATACTCGAAGGTCTCAATCTCATCACGCGGCTTACCAAGTGTCCTATATGCCAGAGTGTCAGGACCAAGAGTCAGTATCTCGTAACGGTTTGTCTCTTCTTCGTCGCCGCCACCTTCACGCATAAGTTCAATCTCAAGCTCACCATTAAAGATCTTCCATGTGCGATAGACTATTACCGACTGGTCGATGCTCTCTGCCACACCACCCTCTTTGATGCGAATGCCTATCTCTGCGCTACCATCAATGGGGTCAGGCATCACCCAGTCGCCCATCAGGGTGTTCAGATTAATCACAACCAGAGCATTCTTCTTGTCTGCATCGGCAACCACTGCAACACGATCGGATGCCTGAAGGCCACCAAGCACTTTTCCTGTCTCCTGTGCCTTCACAAGGTTCAAGGCCAGCGTATCGCCATTATCCGTGACCATCTCCAGAGTATTCATGGCAGTACCATCAGTACAGATGCCATAGATAGTTCGGTCTCTGGGAATCACATTCTCCATTTTAGTGGAGTCTAAGGAATCATCGAGCTGTACCTGTTGCTTACCTCCACCACAGCTGCCACATAATACCATCATAGCAGCCGTCATCAAAAACATACCGTTTTTCTTCATATCCATTTTAAACTATTAACTTTCCATTTTCTTTGCCTCCTGCCACAATGCCTCCATCTCGTCAAGCGACATCTCGGTCAAAGGCTTCCCGATTTTGATGCTATGCGCCTCAATATAGTTGAACCGCTCTATAAACTTCCGATTGGTCATCTCCAAGGCGTTGTCGGGATTCAGCTTATACAGTCGGGCTGCATTGATGACAGCAAAGAGGAAATCACCCAACTCTTTGGTCGAGCGCTCCTTATCGTCCCTGTCAAGCTCTGCTTCCAACTCATCCAGTTCTTCGCGCACTTTCTGCCACACATCTTCACGTTTCTCCCAGTCGAAGCCTACATTGCGGGCCTTGTCCTGAATTCTATAAGCCTTTATGACACTTGGCAGGGCCGCTGGCACGCCTGACAGGACTCGCTCATTGCCGTCTTTCTCCTTCAGTTTGATCTGCTCCCAATTCTGAAGCACCTGCGTGACGGTCGTCACTTTCTCCTGATTGCCCCCAGATTTGGCACATCCCGCTTCATCGGAGTTACCACCATCTGATGGGACGTATGGAAGCGGCTTTGGATCTTCGGCATCGATTTGTGAGGGATGATACACATGCGGATGCCTGGTTATCATCTTACGAGTCAGGGCATCACACACATCGGCCATGTCGAACTGTTCCTTCTCCTCCGCAATCTTCGCATAGAAACAGATATGCAGCAAGACATCACCCAGTTCTTTGCAGATGTCGTGGATATCATTCTTAATCAGTGCATCGCAGAGTTCATAAGTCTCTTCAATCGTATTGGGGCGCAGGCTCTCGTTGGTTTGTTTCTTGTCCCATGGACAATTTGCCCTTAACGCATCCAATACGTCAAGAAACCGCCCGAAGGCTCGCATTTTTTCTTCTTTTGTATGCATAATGATTAAATTATTGGGGCAAAGATAATACTTTTTGGTGGATTTTTAGTAATTTTGCAGCGATTTTTGAAAATAATTAAATATTAAGGATGGAACTTGCAAGTAAATACGACCCAAAAGAGGTTGAATCGAAGTGGTATCAGTACTGGCTTGACCACAAATTATTCGCCAGCAAACCCGATGGACGTGAACCCTATACGATAGTCATTCCCCCTCCTAATGTGACAGGTGTGCTGCACATGGGGCACATGCTTAATAACACCATACAAGATATCCTCGTCAGGCGTGCCCGCATGGAGGGCAAGAATGCCTGTTGGGTGCCTGGTACCGACCACGCCTCTATTGCCACAGAAGCCAAGGTAGTGAAGAAGCTTGCCGAACAGGGCATCAAGAAACATGACCTCACCCGTGAGCAGTTCCTCGAGCATGCTTGGGACTGGACCCACGAGCACGGTGGCATTATCCTCAAGCAGTTACGCCGCCTGGGTGCCTCCTGCGACTGGGACCGCACAGCCTTCACCATGGACGAGAAGCGCTCTGAGAGCGTCATCAAAGTGTTTGTTGACCTATACAACAAGGGCCTCATCTATCGGGGGCTCCGCATGGTGAACTGGGATCCTAAGGCCCTCACAGCCCTTTCTACCGAGGAGGTCATCTATAAAGAGGAGCAGAGCCATCTGTTCCACCTGAAATATTATGTGGATGGGCTGAAGGCACTCGACAACGAGGAGGCGCTGAAGGCTGAGGGCAACATCATCCACAAGGACGAGAAGGGCTATTACGCCGTCGTGGCCACCACTCGACCTGAGACCATCATGGGCGATACCGCCATGTGTATCAACCCCAAGGATCCGAAGAACCAGTGGCTCAAAGGTCGCAAGGTGATTGTGCCCCTCGTGAACCGTGTTATCCCTGTGATTGAGGACCGCTATGTGGATATCGAGTTCGGTACCGGCTGTCTGAAGGTTACGCCAGCCCACGACACCAACGACTATATGCTGGGCAAGACACATAACCTGGAGACCATCGACATCTTCAATCCCGACGGCACCATCTCAGACCAAAGCCCCATCTACGTGGGCATGGACCGCATGGACTGCCGCAAGCAGATTGCCAAGGACCTGCAGGCTGCCGGACTGATGGAGAAGATCGAAGACTATACTAATAAGGTGGGCTACTCGGAACGTAACCCCGATACCGCCATCGAGCCCCGTCTCTCTATGCAATGGTTCCTCTCGATGAAGCACTTTGCCGACATCGCCCTGCCGCCCGTGATGAATGACGAACTGAAATTCTATCCTGCCAAATACAAGAATACATATAAAAACTGGTTGGAGAACATTCAGGATTGGTGTATCTCGCGCCAACTCTGGTGGGGTCATCGCATCCCAGCCTATTACTACCCCGCTCCGGATTCAGTGGTCGGTGGTAGTTCCGCCGACAGCGAAGCCCCCTTCGTCGTAGCCGAGACCCGTGAGGAGGCCCTCCGTTTGGCTCAGCAGAAGAACCCGTCAGTGACAGATGCTGACCTGATGCAGGACGAGGACGCCCTCGACACATGGTTCAGTTCCTGGCTGTGGCCTATCTCCCTTTTCGATGGTATCAACAATCCCGGCAACGAGGAGATAAAATACTATTACCCCACCAGCGACCTCGTAACAGGTCCCGACATTATTTTCTTCTGGGTAGCACGTATGATCATGGCCGGCTATGAATACATTGGTGACATGCCCTTCAAGAACGTTTACTTCACAGGTATCGTCCGCGACAAATTGGGACGAAAGATGTCGAAGTCGCTTGGCAACAGCCCCGACCCCATTGAGCTTATCGAGAAGTTCGGTGCCGACGGTGTCCGCATGGGCATGATGCTCTCTGCCCCTGCCGGTAATGACATTCTCTTTGACGAGGCTCTCTGTGAGCAAGGCCGTAACTTCAACAATAAGATATGGAATGCCTTCCGTTTGGTAAAGAGCTGGAAGGTGGCAGAAACAGAACAGACCGAGACCGGCAGGATTGCAACAGCATGGTTTGAGGCCAAGCTGCGCCAAACGAATGCAGAGGTAGACGACCTCTTTAAGAAATACCGCATTTCCGAGGCACTAATGGCTGTCTACAAACTCTTCTGGGACGAGTTCTCAAGCTGGTATTTGGAGATGGTGAAGCCTGCCTACGTGAATGGCAAGGCTCAGCCTATTGACAAGCAGACCTACGACAAGACTCTCCAATATTTTGAGACTCTGCTGAAAATGCTGCACCCCTTCATGCCGTTTATCACGGAGGAGCTTTGGCAGCATCTCTACGACCGCAAGGATGGCGAATCAATCATGAGAGACTGTCTGGAACTTCCCGTTCCCTCAGAAGCCGATAACCAATTGGCAGCACAGATAGAGAGCGTCAAGCAGATCGTTTCTGGGGTACGCATGGTACGCTCTTCGAAGAACATCGCACCAAAGGAGCAACTCGAACTTCAGGCAGTAGGCAAGAACGACTATGAGCAATTCAATTCCGTCATTCTGAAGATGGGTAACCTCTGCACAATCAGTGTGGTGACCGAGAAGGACGCCACAGCCTCAGCTTTCATGGTAGGCACAGACGAGTATGCTGTCCCCCTAGGCAACATGATCGACATCGAGGCAGAGATCGAGAAAATGGAGGCTCAGCTGCAACATCTCGAAGGCTTCCTCGCTGGTGTGAAGAAGAAGCTCTCCAACGAACGTTTCGTCGCCAACGCCCCTGAAGCCGTTGTCGCCCTCGAGCGTAAGAAGCAGAGTGACTCTGAGGAGAAAATTGCAGCCCTGAAAGAGTCTATTGCCGCACTCAGAAAATCATAATATGCAGGCAAGTAATGAAACAGCATTATACCGTTGCCGGACATGGCTTTACAGTGGAAGCGGAAGAGTCTTTATTCGCCGAGATGCTGCAGTATCAGCCTTTTATAGATGAGCAAGGAAGCAATACGCTCTTTACTGTCCACATACAACAGTCTACAGCACCTATTATATATAAGGAGTTGCACAGACAGGAAGACGAAGGCCAAACTTTAATCTGTGGTGAGACGACTGAAGGCAATACGGTTCTTGAATATCTGTTAGGGGAAAAAGTGACGGGCTGGCTTGTGTGTAGCCAGGATTTTAAGGAGGGATATGCCTACTACATCGGAAAACAACGGCTATTCATGGTGAACAATGCCCTGATGATGATGTACACCTTTATCACCTCCGACAAGCTGACAACCCTCTTTCATTCCTCTGTTGTCAGCTATCAAGGCAAGGCATATATGTTCCTGGGAAAGAGCGGTACAGGCAAGAGCACTCACTCACAACTCTGGCTCAAATATCTCGAAGGGGCAGAATTGGTCAACGACGACAACCCCGTTGTCCGTGTCATCGAAGGCAAGGCTTATGTCTACGGCTCACCCTGGAGCGGCAAGACACCATGTTACAGAAACGTCTGCTATCCCATTGGCGGCATCGTCAAACTGAAACAAGCGCCATACAATGAGATCCGCCGCATGAAAGCCATCGAAGCCTACGTTGCCTTGGCAATGAGCATTTCGGGCATGCGCTGGAAAAAATGGATGGGCGACGGTTTGCATGAGACAGAAAACCGGTTGACGGCAGTCGTACCAGTATGGCATCTGTCCTGCCTCCCTGATCAAGGAGCTGCCGAGATCTGCAGTACAGCTATCACTAATAAAGAATAAAAAGAGTTATCGATATGAGACAGAAAAAGGGACTAGTACTTCGCGACGTATGTGGCGAGAAAGTGATTATTGGAGAAGGACTGGAGGCCGTTGATTTCGGGCGTCTGATGTGCCTGAACGAAACGGCAGCCTGGTTGTGGGAGAAAGCAGCAGAAATAGGCGAGTTCTCCATAGAAGACCTTGCCAGTTGCTTGTGTGAGGAATTTGAAGTAACAAAGGAACAAGCGATAGAAGACGTCAAAGCCATTGTCGACAAATGGCAAGAGACGAATATCATTGAATAACAAAAGATGTCTGCAGCGTGCTGTAGACATCTTTTCTACACCCCACCAATTACCATCAGAAAGTCTTACCGAAAACAATATAAAAGAATGTTTTCAGTAAAATAGTTACATCTAACGACCACGAGCGATGCTCCAAATAGTCAAGGTCATATTGAAGCCGTATTAGCATCTTCTCCATCGTATCTGTATAACCATTATAGAGTGTTGCATAACTTGTCACACCAGGACGAATCTGATAGAGCATGTAATAGCGGGGATCCTCTTTCTCTATCTGTTTAATATAATAGGCTCGCTCCGGACGAGGACCGACAAAGGCCATATCGCCGATGAAAACGTTCCACAATTGCGGTAGTTCATCAAGATGGTGTTTACGCAAAAAGCGCCCGATCTTAGTCAGACGCGGGTCTTCATTTCCACTTGGTAAAAGTGAAGGTTCACCCTCTTCGGTACCAACGCTCATCGAACGGAACTTATAGATGGTAAATGGGCGGCCAAAGCGCCCGATTCGCTCCTGCCGAAAAATCGCAGGTCCGCCGTCTTCCCATCTTACAGCAAAAAAGCAATATGCGAACAACGGAGAAAAGAGAATCATAGCTATCAGAGCCAACAGACAGTCTACAACCCGCTTTGTATTCCGTTGGAAAGCGTTCATACCATCTGCGATATACCGTATTTCGGGTTCTTTTTCTGTTTTCATGTTCATTTGAAATCAACTATGCTTCCGCCGCCAGAAATAGTGCCAAGTCCGGAATACAGGTTCACAAAGCGCCTCTGCCGGGTATTGCCGCATATAATGAATCGTACGCCAATATTTAAGTAAATGCTTCGACAAGAGCGAGTGATCAGTAAGTCCTGAATATTTTCCGAAATTGCCACCACGCTGAATTTCATTCAAAAGCGTTTCGCCACGTCTCTTATCAACAGGGACTATCAGGAACCTCTCTTCCATTCCCAGCACATCATGCATGATATACATCACAGCTCCGGCAAACTTCCTTAATCCGAGATAATCCAACAGATTAGGCAACATGCTCAGAGATAATCCTTCTTGATGCACCCTCATAAGCAGGTAATAATAGTCAATCATCTGTCGCAGGCCGATACCTTCGTCAAAAAAGTGATGCATCAGATGAGCCAGCTGAAATACTATATTAAATTCAAGCGTCGGGACTGGTATACGTACACCGTCAGGGAATATCACCTCGTGAGCATAGGTATCTTCATAATGTGTATCAAACCACGTTTTCAACCGCTGATTGTACATAGGATTATTCAGATACGACGGCAGATAGTGAACCTCTACCGGTACATTCTTAAACACAGGATAGTCCACATGCTGGTATGCTGTTTTAGTATGCGGGAACCGTTTCCTAACATATTCCAACACCCTGTCCATGCCCCCTTCCACCTGCAGATCGATGTCACCAGAGCTACGGAGAAATGGATCGGGATACATCATCGCATTTCCCTGCCCTTTCAGTACACAACAACGAAGCCCATCCTTCCTAAACATCTGCACTAACTCTGCAGACTTCTGATTAAGCAACATGTTGCGAGTCCTTATTTTATTCACAAGGAAAAACCAGTTCATCTTCAGCTGACGAGGAATTGTAGCATCCTTCCCCATGCGCCTAACAGCCTCGAACAGGACACCCAAGACCGACTGTTTTTTCCCGATATCGAATATTGCCCGCCACTCCTCGGTTTCTATCCGAGGGGGTTGTCCTTCAGCATGAATCGCAAAGCGAAGCAGCTGAAGAAACTTTTCATCTATATTTGGCTCGTCAAAGGACTTGCTATCCTGCATGGTTATTTAATTCTTGATAGCATTTTTCCATTTCCTCCATCATCTTTCCGAGTGTGAAGTGTTCTGCTACACGCTGATGGGCTGCCTCAGCGTAATCATTAGCAAGTGATTCATCTGTCAGCAGCTTATCGATGGCTCGCGCAAATGCCTTGGCATCACTGTTGGGCACCTCTATTCCAGTAACCCCATTGAGATTCACCCAATTCACACCGCTGCCAGGTATGGTGAAAGTAACAGCCGGTGTATAACAGTACATCGCCTCAGCTAAAGCCATACCAAACGCCTCATTCTTTGTAATAGAAGGGAAGGCAAAAACCGAAGACGCATAGTAATAGCGGTTAAGTATCTCATCGCTCAGGCGTCCCACGAAATACACACGCTTCGACTGACAAGAGAGCATCAGCTGTCGTGTCAGCGGACCATCGCCAGCTATCACAAAAACACAGTCTGACTCTACATACTTCTCGGCCTCAATCAGATATTCCAAACCTTTGTAAGGAATATGCCGCCCCACGAAGAAAACGATTCTCTTGCCTTTGTATTTCCTCCTGAGATTGTCTGTCGCCTTCCGTGAGGGCTGTTTCAGTATCGATTCGTCTATACCATTCGGCACTACTTTTACCTTGTTCCTGAACGGTTGAAGCGGCACGGACCCCTCTTGATACTGCGGACTTGTCACGACAATGAGGTCAGCCCTTTTCAGCAGTTTTGTCTCTATCGGCTTAATATAACGGTATATCTTCCGCTGCTTGATAATATCCATGTGCCAATGGATGATGAGTTTCACGTCCTTTGGTATGACAGCCAGCAAAATAGCGGCCGGGTACGGATTGGCCCAATGGAAATGAATTACATCAGGCTTAAATCGCTTGATGACTCTCCTCAATACCGTAAAATACGATAAAGAAATAGCTTGCCTGGCAATCGTGACAAAGGCACCTACACGATATACTTTTATGCCATCCACCTCACCCACGCTATTGAGATGACCCTCATTAAAACAGACTACAGCTACCTCATGGCCCGCAGAATTGTCTGCCAGATATTTGCAGACATTCTCTACACCTCCCACATATGGGTAATAATACTTTGATATATGTAAAATACGCATATTCAATTAATCTCTATTTATTATCATCTAGGGCTAAATCACGCCAAACAAACCTTTTATCCCCAAACTTTCCCAGTATATACTTGATCGTTGATTTAACATAGTGGTGAATTAATTTCTTGAATCCATGAAACTCTTGCATCGGATAATGATGCCAAGGACTTAATTGCTGATATTTCCAATACTCGCTTTTATATGGATGCTTACATTCTTTAAACCAAGGTTTATATTCTGTAGTATAGTGTATAATAAAAGGATTTGAAATATACCGCTCTAAGTTTTCTCTTTGCTCTTCTACTACTGGAGGGAGTTTCATAAAAAAAGGCACAGTCATATTCCATTTTATAGGCAACTCCCTAAAATAGCCATGACAAACAGCATTAATTACACATTGATCAACGTATTTAAGAAGATGTCTTTTGGTTGAGATGAACGTAAATGCTTTTTGTGAGAACCCGAAATTCCTTAGAAATTCAAGATTCATTAAGGTGACTCCCGAATTAAAATAAGAATCCATTTGACTATAGCCAAGTGCCTTAACACGTTCCTTTATGATGTCATTTCGGTCTTTTACACACGCAAAAGCACTACCCTCAATATCAGTCTCCCACAACTCTCTCAAATTTACCCGCACAACCAAATCGCAGTCCAGATAAAGAACTTTTTGGACTTTTGGCAAGATCTCTGGGAGCAAAAGTCTATAATAGGCTTCTTGCGACAAATTGCTATTTCCCGATTTTAATGGAACGTCTTTAAACAAGTCCGGATTTACATGAACAATATTAATAACCTGATTATAGTCTGATGCCAATACACCAAATTTCGTCTTATTATCCTCTCCAATGTCAGAAGTCAGGATATTCACTTCTATATTTTCCTCTCTGTTGTTGCAGAAAACTGATGTTATCATTGTTCCGCAATAAGGAGAGTATGCATCATTACAAGCACATGCTATAATTATTTTATGCATAACAACAAATCAAATAAAAAGGGTTGACGATATCTGATAATCGGCCGTATCATCGTAGTTACCCAACATATAGACATAAAACCAATAGGCGAAAAGCAAGAAACAGAACACTCCTTCAAAAGGCCGTGTGTATGGAGTGTCTTCTTCTGTAAAAAAAACAGGGTAATTAAAAATAATATATGGCAATGAGATGCATGAAATAAGGCGATAATATAAACTAATACGGTCCAGCGGCTGGACAATAAGAGCACATAGAGAGAATAACATATCCAATATAGCCATTATGAGGAAAAACTTGAGAATAGTATCAGATTTATAAAGAACCATTACATAGATAATATAGGCTATAATCACTATCTTAACAACGAAATTAGCAGTACCAAGCACAGGCGTAAAAGTATCACCTGCCGATGTGTATTTCAGAAACTTCAAGTCTATATAGTCATTCTCTATCATCCAGATAAGAATATTGTCAAGATTCAAGAATAGCAACCCGAAGGCCAGTATGATACCTATATAAGCATAGTAGTACTTTTGTATAGAGAATTTATCAACCATCAAATAGACAAGTGGAAAAGATAATGCAATGACTGCTGTTTGGTGAAAGAGAAAAGCAATAGCCATATACAAGAAATACCTTATGAATTTCTTCTCCCAAAAGAAGGTAAAAGCAAGCATAGAAAATGAAAGTGCTATACTCTGTCTGACAATACTTAAAGACTCCTGATAGAAAATCATATAAAAGATAAACATGAATAGTACGGGAGATAGCTGTTCCCGCCATTTCATCGCTGTAATATAAAGTGGAACAATGATGAGAATATGAATGCTCAGCAAAAGGAAAAAAGGCAGATCCGTCAGCTGTGCAATCACATAATTGACGAATAAATAGCCGATTTCTATATCTGGGTATGAATCTATGAATTCTGATAAATTTTGGCCATTGGAGGCAATGCCGTTAAATATGGGAACTATATATAATTCCATATCACTGCCAACCGTTGAATCTCTCAATCCTGCTATAAGAATAGGTGGCAGGACAGCGAGCAAGCTACCTGCAATGAATCGCCGTTGGTCTTCATACCATAAATCGGCTATTCTAACACCCAATAAAGATAGGGCAAATGCAATAATATAGACAATCAAATTAAATTATAGATTTCTTTACGCCTCCGCACAAGAGATTCCAATGAATATTTTTCCTTGTACACACTGTGAGCATTCCGAGCAATCGTCTCACGAAAAGATTCAACGCTCATTAGCATCTCTAATCCTTTGGCAAACTCACCGGCACTATCTTCAATCATACAAGCATCTCCATCTGGGTAATCCAACCCCTCTGCACCTACAGACGTTGAAACAAAAGGCAAACTCATGGCTGACGCATCCAAAATTTTCATTCTCATACCACTACCCGTCAGTAGTGGCACAATCATAATGCTTCTAGCAATATGTAAAGACAGATCATCTACGAATCCAGCGAGTTTCACCTCCAATCCGTTATATTCTCGCTCATAAGATGCAGGCCAGTCTGATCCTATTATTTTCAGCTGTGTCTGAGGGTATTTGCTCCAGTCGATAAATGAAGTCACTTCTCTCAAGAACCAGTCCACACCTTCTTGATTGGGACGATGATGGTATCCGCCGACAAAAACAAGCTGTCCGTTCCATCCTTCATATTCCATCTCTTTCGTATTGACAGCAGCCGGAGATACATCTATAGGTGGTTTTACTCCCGATTCTTCAAGTATATCTTTATCTGTTTCTGTCAGAGTTATAATACTATCATAGCGATTCAGTCTGGAAATCTCTGTATGTTTCTTTTCATCCATCCTTTTCTTCTGTTGATTTGTCAGAGAGATATCCTTCAATGTCCTGTCAGTAATCACAAACCCGATCTCATGATGAACAAAAACTTTTTTTATACTTTTGGGCAGAAAGTCTCCTATGTTCAGATTTTGTATAAATTCTACTTGTATCAAATCTGGTTTCATCTCCGATATTGCAGAAAGAACAAATCGTAGGTATCTCTTTGACGTCAAGAAATCCGTATGCCCTAATGCTTCGTTTATCTTTGACATCTCTTTAGACAGATAAATATGCCTATTCAGAAATCTCTTCGCTTTCTGAAAAAAGAACGGCAGATACGAGTATTGGCTTAACAAAGGAAAAGGATAAAGCCGAACATTTTGCCACTGAGAAGATATGACCTCAACATCTTTCGACTGATTATCATGATTCAGTGGGAAAATAATTCCTATATTGTAATCATTCCTTAATGCCTCAATCATATTATATTGTGCCTGGTCACCACCTGAGCGAACCGGATAAGGCAAAAAAGATGTAATAATTAAGATTGACTTCATCGTGATTCTTTTAAAAATCAGGTAAAAGGCATATCCCACAGACAGTGATAGTCTAAATCACAGGAACGTTCCCCGATTTTCTTGGCAGGCACACCCCCCACAATTTCATACGCTCCGACATCCTTAGTCACAACTGCGCCAGCACATATCACAGCACCCTTCCCTATATGGATATTCTGTAGAATAACGGCGCCAACACCTATCCAGACATAGTCATCTATGTCTATTGGCAGGAACTTTCCAAGAAAATCTTTGGCTTGATGATCATGGCTACCAGTCATTATGAAAACGCCATGGGAGATAGACACATTGTCTCCTATCTTGATATTCCCTCGCGCATCTATCGTACACCCTCGATTTATATGACTATACGAGCCCATCACTAGTCTGTTTGGATTTAGGATATAGTTCTTCTTCATAATAAAACTACCCTTGCCAATCCGTGCTCCCCATAAGCGCAAGTACCACTTTCGAATACACCAGAATGGGATATGGGGCAGAACATCGTTTACCATATATTCCAAACAGAACGCTTTTAGCCAATTAAAAAGAGCTGTCTGCTTAAACAGAGGGATAAAACTGCTGTAGGCAAACAGCCAAAACTTCTTCAGACTGAAGCGCCCTGCAGAAGTAATCTTATAATTGTACCACCGATTACGGACTATGTGGTTAGACATCCCTTCCAACTCATAGCATTCTATAACTGTATCGACCTTCTTAAACCTATATCCCTCCTTAAAGAGTCGGTGAATCATTTCCCAGTCGAGACTATAGCCCAGGTCTTTCCTACTGACATCAAATTCATGCTGCTTCTGGACAGAGGCTCTTACCAACGATGATCCATGCCGGTAGATGGGCTCGAGATTCATCCGATTGATGTCGTCACCAGCAGGGATTATATGAGACAATTCCTTGGTCATTTCTATGCTGTCACCATATATTACATCTATTCCATCTGTCTCAGCAGAGAGGGTGTCTTTCAAAGTGTTACCATTTGCAAAGACATCACCCGCATTCAAGAAGTTGATCCATTCTCCCGTAGCAACTCTGATCCCCTTATTCATGGCATCATAGATGCCGCCATCTGGCTCAGAGACGAAATAAGCAATTTTGTCAGCGTATTTATTGATGACGTCGACAGTCCCATCCGTGCTTGCTCCATCTATAACAATGTACTCGATATTTGAATACGATTGGCCTAACACGGACAGAATTGTTTTCTCTATACCTCCAATGGCATTATAACAAACCGTAATAATCGATATCTTACCCTGCATCATTCTATAACACTCTCTGCTTTGACAATATCAAACTCTTGCCCACGACTAGCATCTATCATATCAAGTAGTTTAGCAGATAATTGCTCATCAACTTTCGTACTTAGATTACTTCCTTCAACATGTTCAAAAGGCAGTACAGATGACTAATCCCGCCATGACACAAAGACATTCGTTCTACGAAGATCACGTTCTTAATACCTCTAGTAGCTTCTTCAAATAAATTGAAATCCTTCGTCTTGAAGTCCAGACGCATGAAAAAATAATGATTTTCTTGAGCAAGGATTCGGAGCGTACGAGCTAACAAATTGGGGTGTTTATGAGTGGTAAACAAAAAAGCGTGATTCTTCATAAATACTAATGCAGTAATTATTTGAGCCAAATTCCCGTTGCCTGACAATGTATGACTTTACCAATTTGAATTTTACCGAACACGGCTTGGAGCAATACAACTATAGATGGGACAACAACTATTCCCGGCAGCCCCTGCCATCTGCACAAAAGCGTCATAATGGGCCAAGCGACCAAAGCAAAAACAAGGAAAATCGTAAGTTGAATTCTTACAGTTCCTATTCCGTTGATCATAAACATGTAAATCTGAGCGAGATTATAAAGCGTCACGTAGATGGCTATGCTAATCGTTGTTGACACATTAACATCCAGATCATCTCCTACCCATACTCGATAAAACAGATTAGACAATACTATCATTATTAGTGCCATGATACAAGACAATAGCCAGACTGTTTCCAGTTTCTTTACGGAATTTTCCATCCACTGGTAGTCCTTTTTCTGATAGGCATCAGTAAAAGCAGACCAGAAGGGCGTAACAATAATCAGAATAATGGTAGTCAGAATATTAAAGTACTTAAAAGCAATATTATATTCCGTCACAGCATTGGGACCTAACTCTCTGGAAATAATAATATTCATCATCTGAAATATGAAAATCATACTTACACAGATGATGAAGAACTTTATACCTAAGCTAATAACACTCCTCACAAGACCCTTCCTGACAGAATTAAGATCTGGTCTAAACACCTTATAGCGGGTGAAGCCAAAACCGAATATCGAGGCAATAAGTGTCACAAGCATTGGTACACCAGAATAATATAGAGCCATATTCAACAGGCTGCCCTCTGATGTGAGTGTAAGGAAATAGATAATCAATAGAGAGAAGAACTGTCCTACTGCTCCTAATATTGCAGATAGTCCAGGCTTTTGGTCTGCAGTAAGTATGGTTGAAAACAAGTTTACAACTAAACTTGTGCAAAAGAAAAAGGATACTATCGCAAATACCTGTCTCAATTCTTCGCTATAAGAGTTGTCAATATTTAGAATAGTTGGCCAACTAATGAACCTGTTGATAAAGAACAGTATTAAAAAAAACACCAACATAATAAGCCCCAAAGCGAAATATGTGGTACTTACATACTGCTTTGCGAGTTCTTTGTTATCCACCGCCATTGCTTCGGCAAACCTATTCCGCAAGCCATTTCCTAATCCAAAATCAAATAGCAGTATCCATCCTATAATTGATGAGAGTGTCAGCCAGATGCCATATCGTGTTGGGTTGACATAACTAATGGTAACTGGTACAATCAGCAGAGAGCATACCATTGATATTCCTCTGGCAACAAAGGACATGAGGATGTTCTTCGTTGCCTCTTTCGAACGAATTGAGGAATGAAAATATCTCTCCTTTATATGTAACATCACTTGTTCAGAACAACGCAAGGGATCGTCTTTCTATTCTCGCCTTTCTGCTTCTCAAACTGCTTCATCGAAACCTTGGTGGTCTTTCCTGGGCGACAGACGAAGCAGGTGACATCAGCCAGAGAGCCTACGAGAGTTTTATTGGTGGAATCGACCTCTGGGCCGTCGAGAATGATGATATCGTATAATTCTCGAAGGTCAGCAATTGCCTGACGGAGTCCTTTATGAGCTAACAGATCTGCAGGATTTATGCCGTCGGAGATGCCTGTCGGATGAATCTCTGCCAGATTACGGCAAATAGTCTTCGCTCCCATTTTGGTGAAGGCTTCTGCCAAATGGGTGGCACAGAAAGTTTTACCGTCTCCCTCGTTGGCAGAGGTTATCAAGATGGTCTTCTTGTCATCGCCCAACTGCAGAAGAAGGTTATTGCGAATAAGCCGGAAGGCATCGTCATCATTCCTTGCCGATGGCGGGATTATTCCCAGCAACGGCAGATCTGTGGTTACCCTCACGTCTATTTCAGATTCGATGTATTTTTTCTTGCTTCGACGAACAAAAAAGAACACATAGGGCAACAGCATACCAAGTACGAGCGACGACAACAGGGCAATTAAAGTCTTTGGCTTCGTCTTCTTGAGTGACTGCGTCTCGTCAATCAGTTTACCCTTATCTGTAGTATTGGCAAGTTCCATCGCAGTCTTCTCCCGCTCCTGCAGCAACGACACGAAGACGCCCTGCTTGATGCCGCGCTGACGGCTCACGTCTGTCATCAAGCGTTCCTGCTCTGGCACGTTGCCTACACGGCTCAAATAGCGGTTATACTCCTTCTCCACAGAACGGCGACGGATGAGCAGCGACTGTTTATCACGGATCAAGGCCGTCTGGATGGTTGGGTGCAACTCTCTGATCAGCTCATTGACCTTCTGCAACTGGGGCGACTTCTCCGTAACGCTCTTCAATAGCAGGTTGCGCTCTGTGACCTGCGCATTGTGCTGAGTGATCATCGGGACGGCATCGCCAGTATATACACCCACGTTGACGGGAATTAGCTCGAATAGGTTGGCTGGGTCGTTGACGTATTCGCTGAGATAGTCAAGCAGTTGCAGCTGAATACCAAAGTTCACCAACTGCGACTCATACGCACTCTTCTTCTCCATCACTTCCTCGGCATCTACCTTCGGGTCTGTCACCTGGTATTGTTTCTTCAGCTTCTCCCAGTCGGCATCTGTCAGTCCCAACTCCTGGTCGATCATAGCCAGACGACTGTTGATGAACTCATCGTTCTTTTCAGCTTCTTCGAGTCGTTCCTTATTCGAGCGGTCGTTATAGTGGGCCACCAGACTATTGATAAAGTCAACGCCCCGCGACGCGTTCTCGTCCTGAAGGCTTAACTGGATAATCGACGTGGCCTTCTTCGAGGCCGAAGCAACTGTCAGACGCTTCACGAAGCCTTTGGCTACTGACATCGGTGGCAAGATTTTCACCTTCAGGCGATAGTCTTTCAAGAAGGGTTTCTGCTCCTCTTCGATTGTCAACACATTCTCTGTGAAGGTCAGGTCGCCAATCTCTGTGTGTATGACGGCAGGCAACTTGGCAAAGGTCTGTTCAGCTATTTCTACCTTTTTCTTATTCTTCTTGAGCACTCCTTCGAAGGTATAGCCGGCATCGCTCTTGTCAATGGTCAGACGGATGCTGTAAGTTCTCAGGCCCTCGTTCATCGCCTGAAGGAACTCCTTGCTGACTGTCACATTAACAGGCGTGTTTTTATATAGCAGACGGCTCTTCAGGAACTTCTGATGGCGTATCTCGGTGTACAGGCCAAGTTCCTCGATGACATCTTTGGCCAGCAACTTGGTTTTCAGGATCTCTTTTTCATTTTCCGTGCCAAGCGACCGTCCCAAACTAAGGTTGCTACCCAGCCCCGAGAGTCCTGACGGTAACTGGTTCAGGAGGCTTGCTGCACTAAGGGCGCTGCTATTGTTACTCTGACGGCGATCGATGATTTTCATCTTTCCCACGACGTTGTATGCCGGACGGGTAAAATAGACATAACCCGCCGCACAACACAGACAGAGGAATACCGAAAGAACAAACCATTTCTTGTTGTGAATGAAAAGTTGCCACAGATAGTTGGCATCGAAAACACTGTACTGCTTCCGTTTCCTTACTGCTCTGGGAGCTGCTTGTATCCTATTATCCATATATCGTTTCGTGTTAATTCAAACAATTCACCTAAAAATGCTTACCAACAATGTGGCAACAGAAATCAGCACGCCAGCCGCCGAGAACCAAAGGCTGGTCATATTGCCGATGGTAGAGTTTTGCGCCCTCGCCTTGTTAGGCTCCACATAAAGGATGTCGTTCTGCTGCAGATAGTAGTAAGGCGAGTTCACAATATTTGCGTCGTTCAGGTTCAGCGTGTAGATAGCCTTCTTGCCTTGAGCATCTTCACGAATCAGCTTCACATTGTTACGAACACCGTAGATTGTCATATCACCAGCCCTTGAGAGAGCCTCGAAGACATTAATCTTCTCCCTCGACACGGTGAAGTTTCCAGGAGCATTCACCTCGCCAAGCACTGAGATGGAGTAACTCGACATCCTGACGGTAACGATTGGCTTCTCTGACTCTGCCAGGTATGGGCTGATCTTGTCGATGATAAGCTGTTCGGCCTCAGACTTGGTGAGTCCTGCCACATGCAGTGTGCCGATGATAGGGAAATTGATGTTGCCGTCGTTGTCAACCAAATAGCCCTGCAGTGTAGGCTGCGAGGTGAGCGAGGCATTCGACTGGGTCATCACCCCCGATGCCGTCAGGTTGAACTGCTGGGCTGCTGCCGGATTCAAGGTGTTGACAACAATCGTCAATATGTCCTTTGGCATAATCCGAGCATCATAAAGCACGCCAGGATTGTCCGGAAGCGAATCGGCATTCATCAGATAGGGTACATTCTTCGACGATCCGCATGAGGTAAGCAACAGTACTGCCAGCAAAGAGAGGCCAACAGTCAGGCGGCAAACAGTCTTTTTCATATTCTCATTGTTCATAGTTTCATCTATCATTTTTCTCATTCTTTCACAAAATCTTCCTTTCTCGGTTCCTGTTCCATTCCGTCAGGCAAAAGCGTTGAACGACAAGACCTTACGGCATACTTTACCCTTTCTCCGACAGGGGCACTTTCCCATCAGAGGAAGTCATCAAAGACATACCATAAGGATTCAGTCCACCGCACTCACCCTCCGCCAAAGAGCCAAAGCTCGCAAAGGACCATTGAACACGTTTCCTAAATCGGCGACAAAGTTACGAAAAATTAAGAGCAATACAAAATAAAATTCGTTTTATTTTATTGCCGAGATTCAGTAACTTCGCTCTACAAGTGCAAAGTACCTAAAAAAGAGCGAAATACAAAAGAAAAACCTGTTTTTAATGAAAAGGCTTTGTGATACGAAAGAATTGTTGTACTTTTGCAGTCTAGAATTGAAAGCAAGTGTCCATGTCGAGAAAGAGTATAAAAAAAAATATTCACGATCATGTCTTTAATACATATAGCAGGCTGGCTTTTAGTCTTGCCAGGATATGGAATCCGTTCTATAGAAGAACAAGGATTGTGGATCATTGTGAGATGATGATATTGACTGTAGCATTCAATAACGAACAGCTCATAGAACGGCAAATTGAATTAATCAAGGAAAATATCAAGGACGAGAACTTTCGTTATATGGTGGCAGACAACTCCACCAGCAGACAGAAACGTAAAGCGATCAAAGAGGTCTGTCATAGGAATGGGATAGACTATATAGCCGTACCGAGAACAATGTGTCGACTGACCAACTACCAGTGTGCCATTTCTCACGGGGCAGCCCTTAACTGGGTCTACTACCACTTCCTACGGGAAATGAAGCCAAAACGTTTCGCGATCATAGACCATGACATTTTCCCTGTAAAACCATATAATCTGACCTCAGCATTAGGCGAGAAGGACTTTTATGGAGTTTTGCGTTCCTGTGGTGGAGAATGGTATCTATGGCCAGGATGGTGCATCTTTAATTTCGAACGATTCACTGCCAAACCAAATTTCGAGCCGATATTCACCAGAAAAAACTTCTTAGATACTGGTGGAAACAATTATGTGCGCTACTATTACAAATACAACATCCAAGACATCGCGTTTCCCATAGTAAAGACTTTGCGTTACAAGAAAACAGAAGGATTAAGCAGACATTGCGACATCCTTCATAGTGATTATATCCAGATTGTCAATGACTCATGGCTCCACATCATCAACGGCTCCAACTATGCTAATATCCCAGGGAAAGAAGACATGATACATCAAGTCCTTTCCGACACAGCCCAATTCTGGGAGGCCATACAATCAAAAGACAATACAAATGAAAGCATCAGTAAAAACGACGTTTTTGCAATCGACAATAAAAACAGTAATAATAACAGGACGCTGCAACAAGATTAAGTGTGATGCTTAAAAACACAAATCCCGAGGCTACTGGTCGCCTCGGGATCTTTTACAATCTATTGTAAAGATATTAGGACTGATTACTCCTTAAGCAGATTCACAAGCATCACAAGGTCTGTGGCATCCACCTTCTCGTCGTTGTTCACATCAGCCTCAGCGGAATAGGTGCCGTTCATGATGCAATTTACGATGGTGGCAATGTCCACTGTTGGTGGCATTTGCTTGGTCTCTTGAAACTCTTTCCAACCTACGGCTTTTTCATATTTTGCCTTAGAGCCAAAGGGCACCGTCAAGGTAGCGGTAGGAGCAATTATATTATCACCGTCCTCTACACCAAAGACATCTTTGGTGATGGAAATGGGATTGGTAGCATGAGAAACAACAGATTCCAAATAATTAATATTTTTTAGTCCCAAGAAAGCTTTATTACCAATGCTTGTTAATGTAGAAGGCAACTCTATCTTCGTTAGCCATAGGCAATAGGAAAATGCTTCATCACCGATAGATTTTACGCCCTCTGGAATAACAATTTCCTCTAACTTATAACAATTATAGAAGGCCCTGTAGCCTATCTTTTCAATAGTAGACGGTAAGGTAATGCTCAGTACAGGAGGCATGTTAGAACTCGGAGTGAATTGTCTGAATGCTTCATCTGCAATCTCCGTCACGGTGTATTCTACGTCATCAACATTTAAAGTACCCTTAATTACAATATCAGCAGTCTCTGTAGACGAAGGATACGTATGCCCAACAACTTTTGCCTTGTGCGTTCCCAGATGGCACGAATAGGTAATGTTATCGATTGTCTTCTCGAAAGGAGCATAGATAGTTACAGCCGTTGTCGTTAAAGCCTCCTCGGAATCAGAGCTTGTTATTTTCAGATTATAGGTACCTGCCGCCGTGGGCATGAAAGAGATGATAACATCACCAGACTTACCTGGGTCAATCTTAGATGTCTGAGTAGCAATATTCGTCCAGGTTGACTCACCATCCTTCTGTGCCCACAAATTCAATGTGTTTTCGAAAGTCTCACCATCGTTAGTGATATTTACTGTCACATCCAAAGAACTATCAAGAGAAGGATATTCAGGCACGGTGACACTGTTCACGACGAACGATGGCTTTGCCTGACGGACAGTCAGTGTCGTAGCTGTCACTTCGGCAATAAGGAAAGCTGTTTCATGATGAGGTATACAAAGTTTCCATTCATCTTCTGAAGGATATTTATAAACCTGGCAGACCTCATATTTCCCCAACGCAAGTCCAGCACCAAAGGAGACTTCTGCATCCGTATACAAGCCAGAATACGTTCCACCTGCTTCTAAGGTGTTATTCCGTTCATGCACGACCTCCTTAATCTGTCCATCCTGGCATAAGGCCCACCCCGTCTGAACCTTAAGTTCTTCAGTTGAAGGGACATTGAAATGGGCAAAGAAAATACCATCAAACAGTACACTAACGAAATTGTCATCTTGGCTGGCTCGATTATAAGTCGCCGTTTCCATAGCGTCTATATTACTTTCTATCTGCGCCGTCAGTACCTCACCTTCTGGTGCGGGCTTCACACCTATCAGCGCATCCTGGTCGAACTGGAAGGCCCTGTTGCCAGCTGCACCGCCAGCACCCTGACTGTCTGGATCTGCCAGCGACAGCACGTAATAGTCGTCGCTCAAGCCACCCCAGCCCCAGTTCATATGGAAGAGCCCGTTACCATCGTAGCCGTCGACAATAAACTGGTGGCCTCCGACGCCTGACTGTCCTGAATAAAGGACTGGCCGGCCTGCAGCCAACTCGGCATATATCTTATCTTCCCAAGCGCTAGTTGTATACAAATCACGGTAGATGTTGCGGATATTCTTGCTGTAGCCAAACGTCTCTGCCAATACAGAGGGAGATATGCCAGCCTGCGACCCGCCTGCTGATGCCAAGTTATAGTCCATATTGACAGCCTGACCACAGTAACGCAACAAGGTAGCTACTGCAGTAGCAGAGGCATCCGTCTCACTTCCGTTGTAGGCCAGTTTCATGGCTTCCCAGTTAAAGGTCGTATCAGGAAGTGCATGGAAAGAATGATCCACTTCAAACTGCCAGTCTGGAGCCTCCGCCGTACCTTTATTTACCTTAGTACCAATATCTATCTGGTCCAATGCTTCACAGCCATTCGGCCATTGCCAAAAATACATGAGCTGAGCCATTGCTGTAGCAACACAACCTGTAACGCAGCGATTAGCAGCATCATAACCTGCCTCATCATAGTCAACGAAGTTTCCGTCTGGGCACATCAGATTATACGGCTCATCCTGGTTCCACTTCGTCTTGATCAGCGGCTCGATGGCAGCCTTGCTGTTTTCTGCACGCGTCGTGGCTCTCTGTACTGGCTGCAGAGAAGATCCCAGAGCCTCTATCTGGCGGGCGTATCCCTCGAGCCAACACCGCAGGTTCTCCGGCAACTGGCTCATGTCGAGGTTTCCTGTCTCGGAATAGCCGAGGATGGGCAGCGTGCGGTCATCACCAGAGACGATGACGTAGCCCCCGTTGCCTGTGGCATTGAAGACATAGAAGGGTTCTTTGTCAGAAGAATTGTCGGAACGCGCGAAGCTCCTGGCCTCGCCAAACTGCTTGCCTGGCATGAACTGCCGGGCTTGCTTCAGCGCCTGCTGTCTCGATACAGGCTCTGCATTCACGGCGGTCATCGCCATGAAGGCCACTAAAGTTAATAGAATCTTCTTCATTTTTCTTTCGATATTGGATTGTTTCAAATATTTTCACTCACAGGCGAGCTTTAGCTCAGCTTGTGGATTACGAGTCCTGAGCGCAGCTTTGGCTCAAACCAGGTGGCCTTCGGGGGCATAATCTTGCCCGAGTCGGCGATGTCCATAATCTGCTGCATCGAGACGGGATAGAGGGCGAGGGCTGCGCGCATCTCGCCAGAGTCGACGCGCCGCTTGAGTTCTCCGAGGCCACGCAGACCTCCCACGAAATCGATACGCTGCGAGGAGCGCAAGTCGCCGATGTTCAGTATCTCGTCGAGAATCAGGCGCGAGGAGATGTCCACATCAAGCACGCCGATGGGGTCGTCGTTGTCGTAAGTGCCTTCCTTGGCCTTCAGGCTGAACCAGTGGCCGTCGAGATAGAGCGAGAACTCGTGGAGCTGCTGGGGCTTGTAGATCTCCGTGCCCTTGTCTTCTACGATGAAGTTCACCTGCAGGGCTGCGAGGAACTCTTCTGATGACATGCCGTTGAGGTCCTTCACCACGCGGTTGTAGTCGAGGATGGTGAGCTGCGAGGCCTGGAAGCATACGGCCATGAAGAAGTTGTACTCCTCGGTGCCATTGTGGTTAGGGTTCTGTTTCTGCTTCTCTGCTCCCACGAGCGCTGCTGCTGCCGAGCGGTGATGGCCGTCGGCGATATAGAGCGAAGGCATCTTGCTGAACTCCTCTGTAATGGTCTGCATGTCACTGTCGTCGCTGATTACCCAGAACTGATGGCGGAATCCGTCGATGGGAGCCACGAAGTCGTACTCAGGCTCGGTGGCGGCATAGCGCATGATGAGGTCGTTGAGCACCTGATTGTCTGGATAGGCGAAGAACACGGGCTCGATGTTGGCATTGTTCACACGAACGTGCTTCATGCGATCTTCCTCCTTGTCTCGGCGCGTCAGCTCGTGCTTCTTGATGCGGCCAGCCATATAGTCGTCGGTATGTGCGCAGACCACCAGGCCATACTGCGTCTTACCGTTCATGGTCTGAGCATATATATAATAATGTTCGCGCGCGTCTTGAACCAGCCAGCCCTTGTCCTGGAACTTCTGGAAGTTCTCGGCAGCCTTCTCATAAACGCGGGGGTCGTACTCCGACGTGCCTACGGGGAAGTCGATCTCGGGCTTGATGATGTGATACAGACTCTTCTCGTTGTCGCCAGCCTCTGCGCGCGCCTCTTCAGAGTCGAGCACGTCGTATGGGCGGCTTTCTACCTGCTCCACCAGCTCCTTCGGCGGGCGGATACCTTTGAATGGTTTTACTATTGCCATTGTTCTTTAGTTTACTGTTTACGGTTTACAGTTTACAGTTGATTACTCTACGGTTTCAGATGGGCTTGCCAACATATCATCTGTAAACCGTAAACTGTAAACTGTAAACCAAAATTATAAGTATTCCTTAATTTTCTCGATCATCTGCTGATACTCCTCGTCGGAGAGATACACCTTGCCAGGATTCATCTGGAACGTGCCGCCGTAGTCGGGCCCATCGACATATTTCGGGGCCAGGTGGAAGTGCAGGTGCGACAGTTTGTCGCTGTAGGCTCCATAGTTGATCTTCTCCGGGTTGAAAGCCTTCTGCATGGCTCTGGTCACACGAGCCACATCGGCCATGAAGGCGTTGCGGTCGGCATCGGAGAGTTCGTTCAGGTCGTTCACATGGTCCTTATAGGCCACCAGGCAACGGCCGCGATAGGTCTGCTCCTTGAAGAGGAAAGCTCTCGACACTGACAGCTGAGCGAACTCGATCATCAGGTCGTGAAGCGTCTGATTGTTTGTGCAGTACAGGCACTGCTTGGGATCACTTTGCATAATCGTTTGTTTTTAGATTCTTGTTTCTTGCTGCAAAATTAAGCAAAATATTTGTAATTCCAAAATATTCTGCCTTTATTTGCAGCCGATCAGTGAATATCTCGATGCCAGAGGGCCAGCGAAAAAGTATCGGGGCCGCATCACTGCGCCCCCGATACTCATTACAAACCAATTAACTAACTAACAATAACCTAATAATATGCGTATGAAAAAACTAACTCTCAATAATCCTTGTCTCTGATTGACGATGCAAAGGTACGGAGAAGTCTCGTCACAGGCAAATCATTTCAGCCAACCAGCCCGAATCTTCAGCGAAAATCGTCAACAATCTTTGCGAATTGAAAAAAAGTTCGTAACTTTGCACTCACAAACGATAACTCTAATTGATTAAGGAAATATGAAGAAAAGACTGACTACTATCCTGGCGCTGCTGATGATGATCGGCAGCGGAGCCAAGGCACAGGAATTTGAGACGGCCGCTGATGCCGTCAAGAACATGGGCGTGGGCTGGAACCTCGGCAACACGCTCGATGCCAACAACGGAGCGGCACAAGGTCTGGAATCAGAGACCTGCTGGGGCCAGCCGAAGACGAAGCCCGAGCTGATGACGATGATGAAGGAGGCTGGATTCGGCGCCATCCGCGTACCCGTGACCTGGTTCAACCACATGGACAAAGACGGCAAGGTGGACGAGGCCTGGATGAAGCGTGTGCACGAGGTGGTAGACTACGTGATCGATGCCGGGCTGTACTGCATCATCAACGTGCACCACGATACAGGCGACGGCAGTGTACACTGGCTGCATGCCAACATGTCTGTCTACAACGACACGAAAGAGCGCTACGAATATCTCTGGCAGCAGATAGCCGAAGAGTTCAAGGACTACGGCGAGAAGCTGCTCTTCGAGAGCTACAACGAGATGCTCGACAAATACAACTCCTGGTGCTTCGCCACCTTCGGCTCGCCGAGCAGGTACATCGCCAAGGATGCCGCTGATGCCTACGAAGCCATTAATAGCTACGCCCAGAGCTTCGTCAATGTCGTCAGGGCCTCAGGCGGCAACAACGCCCAGCGCAACCTTGTGCTGAACACCTACGGCGCCTGCAACGGCGCAGGTACCTGGAACTCGCATCTGCAAGACCCGCTGAAGGAGATGAAGATGCCTGAGGGAGAATCAAACCATATCGCCTTTGAGGTACACAACTACCCCAGTATCAGCAACCTGTCCAATGCCAAGAAAGAACTGGATCAGAACATCAAAGACCTGCAGTCTACGCTTGGTGCGCTGGGGGCTCCCGTAATCTATGGCGAATGGGGCACATCGAGTGCCAATGGCGACGGGACCAGCGACTATGACAACAACCGCACAAACATGATAGACTTCCTGCAGTACTACGTGAAGCAGACCAAGGCAGCAGGCATGGGCACCTTCTACTGGATGGGACTGACGGACGCCACCAATCGCGACTACCCCTGCTTCAGCCAGCCCGACCTGGCCGAGGCGCTCACCAAAGCCTGGCACGGCGACGACTTCAAGGGGATATATCCCACGAAGCAGGACGTCATCGGCAACGCAGACATCATCTATAATGTGGACTACAAAGGCGACTGGCAGGAACTGAACCTCTGCGGCTCAGCCGTCTCTACCAACAATTTCAAGAGCATCCGCCTTGAGATGTACGAACTCCCAGCAGGCATCACGCTGCAGTTCAAGGTATATGGCAGCGACGACAACCACATCCAGTCGGAAGCCATCTCTACCACAGACCTGAACAGCTCACTGGTTTTTGACGAGAGCATCCTCGGAGGCAAGACCATCAAGCGCATCACCCTCCAGACACTGTCGGGCGCAGGCTCTTGCAAGGTGAAGCGCGCCGTGCTGATCAAGAACGACGGTACGGAGGTGGAGCAGGAACTCAGCGTGTTTTGGGGATGCTCGATATCATCAGAAACGATTACAGGCATCACTGCCATTCAGCGCAGCGATGCCAGCACAGGCATCATCTACTCCCTTTCAGGGCAGCGCGTGAGCAGCCCCGCGAAGGGTATATACATCCGGAACGGCAGGAAATACATCATGAAATAAGAAAGAAGCCTCCCACTGATTGCGAGAGGCTTCTTTTTTTATATGATTCGCACAATAGAGACTATCCCTATTGTGCGAAACTTTACTTGTTCACCTGGAACTTCGTATCGCCGTCCTTGAAGAAGGCGTTGATCTGCTTAGCGGCAGCGATACCAGCGTTGATGTTGGCCTCAGCAGTCTGCGCACCCATCTTCTTAGGAGTAGAGAAGTAACGGCCCTCGAACTGCTTGAACTCATCATTGGCATCAGGCATGATGTCGGTGACGAACTTCAGGTCCTCGCGCTCCTGCATCAGTTTGATCAGTTCAGGCTCGTTGATTACCTCCTTACGGGCAGTGTTCACAAGGATGCCACCCTTCTTCAGCTTACCTACGAGGGCGTAGTTGATGCTCTGCTTGGTCTCAGGGGTGGCAGGGATATGGAGTGACACCACGTCGCACTGCTCGAAGAGAGCCTCCTGATTGGCAACGGCATGCACACCAGCCTTCTCAATCACCTCTGCGGGGCAGTATGCATCGAAGGCATACACCTCCATGCCAAAGCCTTTGGCTATGCGGGCCACGTTGCGACCTACATTGCCGAAAGCGAGGATTCCCAGTTTCTTGCCAAGCAACTCTGAGCCACTCTTACCATTATAGAAACCACGAACAGCCATCACCAGCAGGCCAAACACGAGCTCAGCCACGGCGTTGGCATTCTGACCAGGAGTATTCTCGGCCACCACATTGTGAGCAGTAGCAGCAGCCAGGTCGATATTGTCGTAACCAGCACCAGCGCGCACCACAATCTTCAGCTGCTTGGCAGCGTCGAGCACCTCGGCATCCACCTTGTCACTACGGATAATCATGGCGTCGGCATCCTTTACTGCGTCGAGCAACTGAGCCTTCTCTGTATATTTCTCCAGCAGCACAAGCTCATTGCCTGCTGCCTCAATCTCTGCTTTGATACCATTCACAGCAGCGGCTGCGAATGGCTTCTCTGTTGCAACTAATACTTTCATCCTATTCTAATGATTTATTATTTTTGTTTTCTAAGGATTTTAGGATTTAAGGATTATTCTCAAGCGAAAACTTTAAACCATCCTTTAAATCCTAGAATCCTTAGACTTTAAACTCCTTAGTGCTGTGCCTCAAATTCCTTCATGCAGGCGACGAGAGCCTGGCAGCCCTCGATGGTCTGGGCATTGTAGCAGCTGGCACGGAAACCACCGACACTGCGGTGACCCTTCACACCAACCATACCCTTTGACACAGCGAAGTCGAGGAAGTCCTTCTCCAATTCCTTGTACTCAGGAGCCATCACGAAGCAGATGTTCATCAGCGACCGATCCTCCTCCTTGGCTGTTCCAACGAACATCTTGTTGCGGTCGATCTCACCGTAGACGATCTCTGCACGCTGGTGAGCCAGCTTGTCCATAGCCTCTACACCACCCTGCTTCTTCAGCCAGCGCAGGTTCTCAAGGGCACAGTAGATGGGCACTACAGGAGGAGTATTGAACATTGAGCCCTTGTCGACATGTGTACGATAGTCGAGCATCGTGGGAATCTCACGGGGAGCCTTACCCAGAGCGTCGTCCTTCACGATGACCACAGTCACACCAGCCATAGCCATGTTCTTCTGTGCACCAGCATAGATAGCATCATACTTGGACACATCGACAGGACGACTGAAGATATCGGATGACATATCAGCGATCAGGCGTACGGGCACGTCGAGATCTTCGCGAATCTCTGTACCGTAGATTGTGTTGTTGCTTGTGATGTGCAGGTAGTCGGCATCAGCAGGCACCGTCCAGCCTTTGGGGATGAAGGTGTAGTTAGCATCAGCAGAAGAAGCTACCTCAACCACCTCACCAAAGAGCTTTGCTTCCTTCATGGCCTTCTTGGCCCAGACGCCCGTGTTCAGATAGGCAGCCTTCTTGATGAGGAAGTTATAGGGAATCATGCAGAACTCGAGACTGGCACCGCCGCCAAGGAAGATTACTGAATAGCCCTCAGGCACGTCGAGCAGCTCCTTTACCAGAGCAACGGCCTCGTCGACAACGGGCTGGAAATCCTTTGCACGGTGGCTGATCTCCATCAGAGAGAGACCCGAGCCATTGAAATCAAGACACTGTTGAGCGGTCTTCTCTATCACTTCGCGAGGAAGAATAGAAGGACCAGCATTAAAGTTGTACTTCTTCATTTGGTTGTTTATTTTGAATGTTTATAATGAATGTTTCTGAAAAACGCTGCGAAATTACACTTTTTATTTCATTCGACCAAATATTTGAGCAGAAATTCACGAAATTATTCGTTTTTCTTTCATTTTGTCAACTCGGCCTGTCACTTTACATCCTCCTTCTGCTGCAAAGTTACAAAGTTTCTTGCATATAAACCGTATTTTAACCTTGATACTTTGAGCCTTTTTGTTTTTTTTACCTTTCCTTCTGTTTGCTTTTCCTTCTTTTTTATTATCTTTGCACACGTTATGACTCAAAAGCAACATTACATTCTCATCAGCCTTGCCTCAAACGAGCAGGCAAAAGAGCGGCTTGCCGCTGCAAGGGAACAGCTGACACAGCTACTCACTGAAGTGAGATTTACTTCAGAGATATGGACAGAACCCTTCAGCACCAACTGCAGTGCCCCCTATCTGAACCAGCTCTGCGAAGGGACGACAGCCTTTGGCTTGAATCTGCTCAACGAACTACTAAAGGAAACAGAAAAACGCCTGGGTCGCACCCATAATGAAGACGGCATCGTGGCTGTCGACCTCGACCTGTTACAGTACGACCATCAACAGCTACATCTCAGAGACTGGCAAAGAGACTATGTCAAGAACCTATTAAACGAATTATGAGGAAACTATTTATATTCAGCGTTTTAACGATTGCCTGCCTGTCTGCTTCAGCACAGCGCTTCGAGGACTATTTTGAAGACCGTACCTTACGACTTGACTATACGTTCAGCGGCGATGCCCAGCATCAGCAGATCTATGTCGACGAACTGATCTCCATGCCACGCTGGTATGGCAAGCGACAGCGGCTTAACGAAGTGCCGTTGAAAGGAAATGGCCAGATCATCGTCACGTCTAAAGCCGATGGAGAGGTCATCTATCGCCATTCCTTCTCCAGTCTGTTCCAGGAATGGATCTCCACCGCAGAGTCGAAACACACTCAGAAGTCTTTCGAGAATGTGTTTCTCGTGCCCTACCCCAAGCAGCCTGTAGACATCACCGTAGAGTTATATCATAATAAGGTGAATGCCAAGATGACCCATGCCGTCGACCCAAAGGATATACTGATCAGGAAGGCAGGAGAAAGACTGGTGACTCCCTATGTCACCCTGCAGCAGGCTGCCGACACCAGCAGATGCATCCATGTGGCCTATGTGGCTGAGGGCTATCAGCAGCATGAGATGGGGACCTTCCTCGAAGACTGTAAGATTGCGATGGAAGCGCTCTTCCAGCATGAACCGTTCCGCCAGATGCAAGACCGCTTTAACATGATTGCCGTTATGTCGCCCTCTGCAGAAAGCGGCGTCAGCGAACCAGGCAAGGGCATCTGGAAGAGCACGGCTCTCGGCGCTCACTTCGACACATTCTACAGTGAGCGTTATCTGACCACGCTCCATCTGAAGAAGATGAACGACATACTGGCAGGCACCCCCTATGAACACATCATTGTGCTCGCCAATGGCGAGCGCTATGGCGGAGGCGGCGTCTACAACAGTTACACCCTCACCGATGCCCACGGCCCATCGTTCCGTCCCGTCGTCGTCCATGAGTTCGGCCATTCCTTCGGAGGTCTGGGCGACGAGTATCCCTATGGCGACGACGACCCGATGTACTTCCCTGATACCGAGCCCTGGGAGCCAAACCTCACCACGAAGCATGACTTCAACGGCAAATGGGAGAATCTGGTCAAGGCGGAAAAGGCCGGTCTCATCGAGGGAGGCGGCTATCTCACGAAAGGAGTCTGGCGCGGCTTTGAGAACTGTCGCATGCGTACCAACGAAGAGCCTGAGTTCTGTCTCGTCTGCCAACAGGCCCTCAAACGACTGATTGACTTCTATACAAGATGACATACGAGATTTCATCGATACACGATGAGCGCATCGCCATGTTTGCCTCGATGACTGAGGCAGAACTGCGCAATCGCCTGAACTCCGAGCAGGGCATCTTCATCGCGGAAAGTCCGAAGGTGATCCGTGTGGCCCTCGATGCCGGCTATGAGCCGCTGGCGATGCTCTGCGAACAAAAGCACATCGATGGCGATGCTGCCGACATCATCAGCCGCTGTCCGGAGATGCCCGTCTACACAGGGAACCGCGAACTGCTATCCCGCCTGACAGGATATACGCTGACCCGTGGCGTGCTCTGTGCGATGCGTCGCAAACCAGCGCCTTCTGTCGAAGACATCCTCAAGGATGCCCGCCGCGTCTGTGTCATCGATGCGGTCTGCGACACGACGAACATCGGTGCCATCTTCCGCAGTGCGGCGGCATTAGGCATAGATGCAGTATTGCTGACACGAAGTGCCTGTGACCCCTTGAACCGCAGGTCGATACGCGTCTCAATGGGAACGGTGTTCTTAGTCCCCTGGACTTGGCTTGACGACTATCGCCAACTGCACGACCTGGGCTTCAAGACTGCCGCGATGGCCCTTAGCGACAATAGCATCACCCTCTCCGACCCGACACTCAAGGCCCAGCCGCGGCTTGCCATCATCATGGGCACCGAGGGCGACGGACTGCCACAAAAGACAATTGAGGATGCAGACTTCGTGGTCCGCATCCCCATGTATCATCAAGTGGATTCCCTGAATGTGGCAGCAGCCGCTGCCGTCGCCTTCTGGGAACTCACCAAGTCATTCAGTTCTTCGAGTCCTTTGCCGTGACGACGGTCACGATATAAGCGCTCAACAATACCAGGATACCAGCCACGGGCTTGTCCCAGGTGAGCACATCCTGCCCCAGGATGATTGCCACGAACGAGGCGATCACGGGCTGCAGGTTCGTATAGATCGACACCGTCGTGGCCTGCAGGTATTTCATCGCGAAAGGAATGAGGAAGTAGCCGAGGGCCGTTGCACAGAGTACGATGAAGAGCATCTCCACCACCCCATCCCATCTGCAGGCTGCCGTATAGAGGGCATTGGCAGGCAGTTCGGGCAGCGCGATAGGAACGGTGACGATGGCCGAAATAAGGAACACATACTTCATCTGTGTCACAGGCGAGTACTTCTCAGCCACATTGCGGGTGATGATCAGATACACGGCCCACGTCAGCACACTCAGGATGGCCAGCACGATACCGATCAGGTCGTTCTTCCCCGAGCCGAGCGTCTGACTCATCAGCACCATCAGCACGGCGCCGGCAATGCCCAATAGCACACCAAATGATTTCAGCGGCGTGATCTTCTCTCCGATGGTCATGGCTGCACACAGCATCACAGCCACAGGCGTAAGCGTGGCGATGAGCGAGAAATAGACGGGACTGGTATAGTCGAGTGCCCAGGCCGTCAGCGTCTGTGAGATGACGAAGCCGAGCAGTCCGCCTGCCAATATCGTGATCAGATCGCGACGCTCCACATGCTCCTTTGGCATAAAGGCCGCGATGACCCAGAATACCAGACAGGCACCAAGGCTGCGGGTGGCCATATAGCCCATAGGGGTCACCCAGGAGTCGAGCAGAAGTTTGGTTACTGGCACACCAAGTCCGAAGATGGTGTTCGCAAGGAAGATGGCGCTATGCGCCTGTAGTTTTTTGTTCATCTGGTGATTGTATTTTTGAAGTTCAGAGTCTATGATTCGCCTTATATCTTAGGAACCGCTCCTGAAGGCTCATCCTGGCATATTCGCGCCACTCCCGGGCACCGTCCTCACAGCGTTTCAGATAGCCGAGGTCATTCATCCTGCCGTAGGCCTCCATCTCAAAGGGGTTCAGCAGATAGGCAGCGTGCCTGAGTTGCCGCCTCACCTTCCGTCCCGTCAGGCAGCGCGCCTTCAGCCAGTACCATATATATAATAGGTAGAAGCACGTCCATGAGTCGTGACACGCCTGAGCCTGTCGCAAATGGATCATCTCGTGGTTCTTCATCGCCGCCGACACCCTGTCGCCCTTCGCGCCAGTGTTGAAACAGTCGGCCATCTCTTGCGACGGCGTGAGGATACGGCCGAAGAATGTCAGTCCCTCGTAGCCCTTCCGCAGCCAAAAGGTATTGACTACGGCAGGCATGTCGGCGATCCGGCTGGGGCGCACGGACCGCCACATGATGGGTACCACCTGGAACATCATCCACATTTCGGCGGCAAAGGTACGAAGAAATCTGAACTTACGCAAGTAATCGGCCAGATAAAATCAGTTGTGAATAAAAAAAGCCGTTCCTGGCATGCCTGATTGGAAGACATAACCTTTCAGCCAATACGCAACCATCTCATAATGAGCAACTTCGGCTGAAGGAAATTGCTCTTCTCCAAGACTTACGAAACCCTAAGGATAGCCTTCCTGTTCGGCTTTTTAGCCAGAACCTTACTACAGGCTTTTTATCGTTTGACCTACGTCAAACGTTTGTTTGACAATCGTCAAACGATTGTTTGACGTAGGTCAAACAACAGACACATCTATCTTATATACCCCCTTCAAGCACCATCTGTTCGCGACATGCCTATCCTCCGTACACAAGAGCCAACGCACTCTTTACCATCTTAAAACGAATATGCGATGAACAAATCATCCCAAGGATGCCCTCAAGATGTCTCACCGCCCCGTCTGTTCCCTTCAGTCGAATCATCTGGCATACAACTATTTACGCCCTGACTGAAAGAAGACTATAGAGTGTTTATCCACTACCTCCATCAAGTGGTGAGGCCCAAGTTGCGGCTGCATACGCACGATATTACAACAATAAATATCAGCACTATGGTCATCTCTTCCAAGACAGATTCAAGAGTGAACCCTTGTGCTTGTAACTTCGCGGCTCGGACTGACTCTCGGAGAAGGTTACAGCATGAAATGAATGCCCCGAACGCAATATTTCCGCGAAAACGTCGTATATAATATAAGGTAACGACAAATAAGAAACGAACATGAACAAACAAACCATCATCACCATTCTGCTCGTCTTCGCCGCAATGGTGGGTAATGCACAAATCAAATCTGGTCTCGACCTCTGTCTGAGGGATGAGACTACAGGGCAATGGCTCATTGGATTGTTCGACGAGTACGCCATCTACGACTGCAATTATTGGGACTATGCCGAAGTGGGAAAAGACCGTGTGGTGCTGACAAAGGACGGACTGCGCAAAGATATACAACTAAAGAAAAACGCCGTCATCATTGATGGCAAGAAACACAAGACATCGGTGCTGACCACACAGTTCCTGCCCGACTATCCGTCTAAGGATGAAACATCATGGCCGAGTGGTATTAATGCTGAAGAGGGTAACTTCACCCTTCGAGTTTGTGTCCATACGACAAAAAAGGAGGCGGATTTTGTCTCTTACATCCATCGTCTGTTTGACGACAAGCAGATAGTAGAGCACTCGAAAATTGACGAGCAAGGGCGATTTGAGGTAAGGATGCCAGTTAATGGCCCTACGATAATGGGCATCCACAATGAGTCTGAACATCCATTGGAACACACCTTTTGGGGAAGAATAATAGTGGAGAACAACGACACGCTCTTGCTTTATATCGACGATGTGAACCAGCGCACTTACTTGATGGGTGGCAAATATGCCCGCTTCAACAATGAACTGATGGGCAGTGATTTCCACCCCAAGTTTGTAAACACAAACGAGTTGACCATTGACAGCACGATCATCCAGCAACGTCATTGGATGGCAGTGAGCCAGACAAGAATGGATTCTCTAAAAATGGCTCGTCCAAATCTCTCCCACTGTTTCCTCACCTACTATCAGGACAACATCCAGAGACAATTCGGTTATCCGATGCTTCTGAAATGCTGCTGGCCGTCACAAGGTGAGAACCAAGAGGAACTGTTGAGGAAGACCGAAGAGCAACTGAATGCGCTGCAATGGTTGCGCTCAGAAGTGCCGCTGATGTGCCGCAACGGCTTTTCGACAAACATCGGTTACTACACCTCGACCTTGACAGACATTAAAAGCAATCGGTTGTTGACCGACCCCGATGTGTTCCTGCTTCGACTTCACCAAGAAGGAAAGGTGCAACTGACTGACGAGGAAATGCAGAAGGTGAAGAACTTTGCAGAAATTGAGAAAGAAGTACGCACCCATCACAACACGGACGTTTCACTGTACAATGTCTTCCAATCCGACATCATCCCCATTTTGGGCAAGCCACTCATAGCGCAATACTGGGACTGGGACATTAGTGAGAAGTATGTTCCTCTTGAAATCAGTGTCCTCAATTCGCTCGATTTGGATGATGCCACTTGTGAAATACTCAAAGCACAAACCATTATGAGGGACATTGATGGAAAGAGTCACGTCGCATCGCCGCGCATATTAGAACTGGCTCATCAAGAGGTTCATCATCCCCGTCTCATCCAAGCCATCGACAATGCTAATCAACGTATCATGGACTTCCTGGCCGAGAATGAACATCAAGAAGTGGTGGCACCAAAAGCAGGCTCTCCCGCCTCATTGCGTGTGCCAGAAGAAGAACTGAAGGACATCACTGATGGGAAAGCACTATTCGAGTTCATCACAGCACCATTCCGGGGATATGTCATCTATGTGGATGTGTGGGGCACATGGTGCGGTCCTTGCCGTGACCAAATGGAGTATGTGCCAGCCTTAAAGAAAATGCTGGAAGGCAAGCCCGTCGTCTATCTCTATTTCTGCGACAACAGTCCTGATGAGGCATGGCGCATCTACATCCGCCAGAATCATCTTGACACCGACAATGCTATTCACTACAACTTGCCTAAAACACAGGAAAGTGCCATCGAGCGTTATCTGGAAGTGAGTGGTTTCCCCACCTACCGACTTGTAGATACCACTGGGCGACTCGTCCCTGGGGGTGCTCCCTGGCCCTCTAATCCGAGTGCAGTAGTCGCCGCCATTGAACAACTACTGAATAAATGAAATGCACAAGGGGTCAGGAACGATGTGTAATTCAGAAATGCTTACCATCACCTCCTAAGTCACAGGAACTCATTGCCACGATAGACTTCAAGGGAAGAATACAATCTTTTCTCTGATGTATCCCATATACCTCTGTTATTCATCAAGCAGATCACTAAACATCAAGCGTGTTCTGAGTTTACGAGGATTCAGCATAGGAATCATCAGGAATATGTGACTAATTTACACATCGTTCCTGACCCCTTGTGCTCTGAAGTATCCTCTCTGATGATTTTTTTATAGAGAACAGATAGAAAGTTGTACCCTTTAAAACGAGAAAAGAAGTATGAGTCTAACTAATTATGAACAAGAAAACTAATAGACGTTGAACCCATTAAAACATAAAA
>CAMNPN010000029.1 GCA_946548085.1 uncultured Prevotella sp.
TACCGACCCTAACGTGATTGCCGACCAGAACCGTTTCGTGAAACTGACAAAGGAATACAAGGATCTGGGCGACATCATGGATGCCCGCAAACGTTACATCGCCTGTCTGAACGGCATTAAGGAAGCAAAAGATATCCTGGCCAACGAAGACGATACCGAGATGAAAGAAATGGCCCGTGAGGAACTTGCCGCCAATGAGGCCCTGCAACCCAAACTGGAGGAGGAAATCAAAATAGCACTCATCCCCAAGGATCCAGAAGACGCTAAGAACGTGCAGATGGAGATACGTGCCGGTACGGGTGGTGACGAGGCCTGCCTGTTTGCCGGTGACCTCTTCAAGATGTATAAGAGCTATTGCGAGTCAAAAGGCTGGCAGCTCTCAATCACGAGTGTGTCGGAAGGTGCTGTCGGAGGCTATAAAGAGATTGACTTCGCCGTCTCTGGCGCCGACGTATATGGAACGTTGAAATATGAGTCGGGCGTGCATCGTGTGCAGCGTGTGCCTGCTACTGAGACGCAGGGGCGCATGCATACCTCTGCAGCCACAGTCGCCGTACTGCCTGAAGCCGACAAGTTCGAGGTTCACGTAAACGAGGGTGAGATCAAGTGGGATACCTTCCGCAGTTCAGGCGCCGGTGGCCAGAACGTGAACAAGGTGGAGTCGGGTGTCCGTCTGCGCTATATGTGGAAGAACCCCAATACGGGCGAGACCGAGGAGATCCTGATTGAGTGTACCGAGACGCGCGACCAGCCTAAGAACAAAGAGCGCGCCCTCTCGCGCCTCTATACCTTTATATATGATAAGGAGCACCAGAAGTATATGGATGATATTGCCTCGCGCCGCAAGAGCCTGGTATCTACGGGCGACCGAAGTGCCAAGATCCGCACCTATAACTTCCCGCAGGGTCGCGTGACAGACCACCGTATCGGCTACACCACCCACGACCTGCAAGGATTCCTTGGCGGTGACATCCAGGCGATGATCGATGCACTTACCGTGGCAGAGAATGCCGAGCGCATGAAGGAAACGGAGCTATAGTTTACAGTTTACATACAATATGACAAGAGAAGAATTAATTCATCAAATCAAAGAAAAACAGAGTTTTCTTTGTGTGGGACTCGATACAGATATCAACAAGATACCTCAGTGCATTATCGACGAGGCGAAGGCCACGGATGGCGAGGAGTACATCTTCCGTGCCCTTTGCGAGTTCAACGCCCTCATCATCGACGCCACAGCGCCCTATTGTGTAGCCTACAAGCCCAATCTCGCCTTCTACGAGGCATACGGTGTGGATGGTCTGCTGGCTTTCGAGGCTACGGTTGACTATCTGAAAGAGGAATATCCACACCACTTCATCATCGCTGATGCCAAACGTGGCGACATCGGCAACACATCGAAGATGTATGCCAAGACCTTCTTTGAGCAGTACGACGTCGATGCCCTCACCGTTGCACCCTATATGGGGGAAGACTCCGTAACGCCCTTCCTGGGCTACGATGGCAAGTGGGTCATCCTACTCGCCCTGACCTCGAACAAGGGTTCTTTAGACTTTCAATTGACAGCAGACACCCAAGGTGAGCGACTGTTTGAGAAGGTGCTAAAGCGAAGCCAACTGTGGGGCACGGAAGAAAACATGATGTACGTTGTAGGTGCCACGCAGGGCAAGATGTTTGAGGATATCCGCAAGGTAGCCCCCAACCACTTCCTCCTGGTGCCAGGTGTTGGCGCTCAGGGTGGTAGCCTGGAGGAAGTATGCAAATACGGCATGACCAAGGACTGCGGCCTGCTGGTAAACTCCAGCCGTGGCATCATCTACGCCTCCGATGGCGAGGATTTCGCCGAGGTGGCAGCCCAGAAAGCGCATGAGCTCCAACAGCAGATGGCAAAAGAACTGAAGAAGTGAAGGAAGCCAAAATCATCAACGACCCCGTCTTCGGATTCATCAAGATACCACGCGGACTGCTCTACGACATCGTTGAGCATCCGCTTTTTCAGCGCTTGAACCGTATCAACCAACTGGGACTGGCCTCAGTCGTATATCCTGGTGCCCGCCATACCAGATTCCAGCACTCCCTCGGTGCCTTCCACCTGATGAGCGAGGCCATCATCTCGCTACAACAAAAAGGCATCTTCATCTTTGAGTCAGAGGCGGAGGCGGTACAGGCCGCCATCCTGATGCACGACATCGGTCACGGACCGTTCTCACACGTGTTGGAGAACACACTCATTCACGGCATCTCGCACGAGGATATCTCGCTGATGATGATGGAGGAGATGAACAACTTCTTCAACGGTCAACTGAACCTGGCCATATCGATATTCAAGGGCAACTATCCCAAGAACTTCCTCCATCAGCTGATTTCCAGTCAGCTTGATATGGACCGCCTGGACTATCTTCGCAGAGACTCCTTCTATACAGGCGTGACAGAGGGGAATATCGGCTCGGCACGAATCATCAAGATGCTAAATGTGGTTGACGACTCACTCGTGGTGGATCAGAAGGGTATCTACTCACTGGAGAACTATCTCACCACCCGTCGACTGATGTACTGGCAGGTCTATCTGCATCGCACCTGCGTGGCATATGAAAAGGTGCTTGTTAACATGCTCATACGCGCCAAGGACCTCATCCGTCAGGGTAAAGAGGTGTTTGCCACACCTGCTCTGTACTATTTCCTCAGCAACCATGTAGACAAAGACTGGTTCACCAGCCACCCCGATGCCCTCAGGAATTACGAGGAACTCGACGATTCAGACATTTGGAGTGCGATGAAGGTATGGAAGCATCACGACGACAAGATCCTCTCCACGCTGGCCACCGACATGCTCGACCGCAGAATATTCAAGGTAGAAGTACACGAGGAGCCTGTCGATGACGAGCGCATCAAGCAGATCCAGGAGCACATCGCCAGACAACTGGATATCGACATCGAGGACACCCACTACTTGATGAATCTGTCGACCATCTCAAAAGACATGTATAACGTAGATGACGATAACATCGCAATACTTTACAAAAACGGGGAAATCAAAGACATTTCTGAGGCATCCGAATTGCTAAATGTTCAATTACTTTCTAAAAAAATAAGAAAATATTATTTTTGTTATCAACGTTTTGAGTAATTTTTGCTATCTTTGCAAACAATTAAAACAGTGAATATGGAATTTACAGCCAAACAGATCGCTGAATTTACAGGAGGGCGCATAGAAGGAGACGAGAATGCCGCTGTCCGCACATTCGCAAAAATAGAGGAAGGTGTGCCAGGTGCCATCTCCTTCCTGTCTAATCCCAAATACACCCACTACCTGTACGAGACGAAATCAAGCATCGTGCTTATCAACGAAGACGTCAAGCTGGAGAAGCCCGTTGCGGCTACACTCATACGTGTAGCCAATGCCTATGAGTGCGTGGCTCGTCTGTTACAACTCTACGAATCGATGAAGCCTGCGAAGAAAGGTATCGACAACAAGGCGAGCATCTCGCCCAGTGCGAAGATAGGCCAGGATGTGTATATCGGCCCCTTTGCAGTCATCGGCGATGGCGCTGTCGTTGGCGACGGCACACAGATCTATCCTAACACGGTTGTGGGCGACGGCGTGACCATCGGCACCAAATGTCTGCTTTATCCCAACGTTACAGTCTATCAGGGATGCAAAATAGGAAATAATGTGACAATCCATGCAGGCAGCGTCGTTGGTGCCGACGGCTTCGGCTTCGCTCCCAATACCGAGGGTTACACGAAGATTCCACAAATCGGTATCGTGATCATCGAAGACGATGTGGAGATTGGCGCAAATACCTGCATAGACCGTTCGACAATGGGACAGACGGTGATCCACAAGGGCGTAAAACTCGACAACCTCATCCAGGTGGCTCACAACTGCGAGGTCGGCGAGAACACTGTGATGTCAGCACAGGTAGGTCTGGCAGGTTCCACCAAGATCGGAGCCTGGTGCATGGTGGGCGGACAGGCTGGTTTCTCTGGCCACATCAAGATTGCGGATAAGACATTCATTGGAGCTCAGGCAGGTGTTATCAGCAACACGAAGAGCGGTCAGCAGCTTATCGGCACGCCTGCCATCGATCCAAAGGTATTCTTCAAGGCGCGCGCCCTCGACGCTAAGTTGCCCGACATGTACAAGCAGCTGGCAAAGCTCGAGAAAGAGATAGAGGAACTGAAAGGAAAAGTTAAAAACGAAGATTAAACATGAAACAAACGACACTTAAGGGCAGTTTCTCACTGTTCGGTAAAGGACTGCATACGGGATTGAACCTAACCGTCACCTTCAATCCTGCTCCAGAGAATACAGGCTACAAGATCCAACGTATCGACATGGAGGGAGAGCCCGTGATCGACGCCATCGCCGAGAATGTGGTCGACACCCAGCGTGGTACGGTCTTAGGCAAGGGCGACGCAAGGGTGTCCACCGTAGAGCACGGTCTCTCAGCACTCTATGCGCTGGGCATTGACAACTGTCTGATGCAGGTGAACGGTCCTGAGTTCCCTATCCTCGACGGCTCTGCCATCAAGTATGTGGAGAAGATTCAGGAGATTGGCATCGAGGAGCAGAACGCACCCAAAGACTACTATATCATCCGTAAGAAGATCGAGGTAAAGGATGAGCAGACAGGCTCTTGCATCACCATCCTGCCCGACGATGAGATGTCTATCACTGCCATGTGCTCCTTCGAATCGAAATTCATCAACTCTCAGTTTGCCAGTCTCGACGACAGGGCCGACTACATCACCGAAATTGCCTCTGCCCGCACCTTTGTATTTGTGCGAGACATTGAGCCGCTGCTGCAGGCCAACCTCATCAAGGGCGGCGACCTCGACAACGCCATCGTCATCTATGAGCGACAGACCACTCAGGAGCGTCTCGACAAGCTTGCCGACATGCTGCACGTGGAGCATCGCGACGCTACCGATTTAGGCTACATACAACATAAGCCCCTGCAATGGGACAACGAGTGTACACGCCACAAGCTGCTCGACGTGATTGGCGACATGGCCCTCATCGGCAAGCCCATTAAAGGCCGCATCATTGCCACCCGTCCTGGGCATACGATCAACAATAAGTTTGCCCGTCTGATGCGCAAGGAGATACGCAAGCACGAGGTGCAGGCACCCTTCTATGACCCTAACGAGGAGCCCGTAATGGATGTGAACCGCATCCGCGAGCTGCTGCCCCACCGCTATCCGATGCAGCTGGTAGACAAGGTCATCGCCCTGGGTGCCACCACCATCGTAGGCATCAAGAACATCACGGCCAATGAACCTTTCTTTCAGGGGCATTTCCCACAGGAGCCCGTGATGCCGGGCGTGCTGCAAATTGAGGCGATGGCACAATGCGGAGGTCTGCTGGTGCTGAACACCCTTGAGAATCCCAGTGAGTGGAGCACATACTTTATGAAGATCGACGACGTGAAGTTCCGTCAGAAGGTGGTGCCTGGCGATACCCTCATCTTCAAAGTCGACCTGCTGGCACCTGTCCGTCACGGCATCTCGTCGATGAAGGGCTACATCTTCGTTGGCGACCACGTGGTGGCTGAAGCTACGTTCACTGCACAAATCGTTAAAAACAAATAGCATAATATATGGCAAATCAGATACATCCCCTGGCAGTAATCGATCCAGAGGCCAAGATTGGCGACAACAACATCATCGGCCCGTTCTGTGTCATCGACAAGAATGTCGTCATCGGCGACAATAACAAGTTCCTTAACAATGTGACCGTCCATTTCGGCGCCCGTATTGGCAACGACAATGAGTTTTTCCCAGGTGCCAGCATCTCCACCAAGCCCCAAGACCTGAAGTTCCAGGGTGAGGAGACCACTTGCGAGATTGGCGACAACAACTCCATCCGCGAGAACGTCACCATCAGCCGAGGCACAGCCTCGAAGGGCAAGACCGTCGTTGGCAACGGCAACCTGCTGATGGAGAACATGCATGTGGCCCATGACTGCGTGATAGGTAACGGCTGCATCATCGGCAACTCCACAAAGTTCGCTGGCGAGGTGGTGGTCGACGACTACGCCATCATCTCTGCAACCTGTCTGTTTCACCAGTTCTGTCGTGTGGGCAGCTATATCATGTTCCAGGGTGGCACGCGCACCTCGCAGGACATCCCCCCCTACGTGATGGCGGGCAAGGAGCCTGTACGTTTTGCTGGCGTAAACCTTGTAGGTCTGCGCCGCAGAGGATTCCCACGCGAGACCATCGAAGCCATTCACGAGGCCTACCGCATCGTCTACTCTCAGGGCGTGCTGAAAGACGGTTGCGCAATGGCTCGCGAACAGTTCCCCGACTCGAAGGAGGTAGAATATATCTGCTCGTTCATCGAGAGCTCTAAGCGTGGCGTCATAAGATAGGTTACGGTTTACAGATTACGGTTTACGGATAAAACGCTCATCGTCCTCACCGGTCCCACCGCCGTTGGAAAGACGGCCATCAGCCTGGATATTGCCAAACACTTTGGCATCCCAGTCATCAATGCCGACTCCCGCCAGATCTACAAGGAGCTGAAGATCGGCACGGCGCGCCCCACAGAGGCAGAGTTGCGCGAGGTGAAGCACTATTTCGTGGGCACCCTGAGTATCAACGACTACTACAGCGCATCGCTCTACGAACAGCAGGCGCTTGAACTGTTGGATACAGAGTTCCGGTCACACGACTACGCACTTCTCTCAGGAGGCAGCATGATGTATATTGACGCTGTATGCTATGGTATCGACGACATACCAACTATCGACGACGAGACACGTGATACGATGAAGCGGCGGTTGAAGGAAGAGGGATTGGAGGCGCTCTGCGAGGAACTGAGACAACTCGACCCCGACTATTACAATGAAGTAGACCGCCAAAACCCGCGACGCGTGGTTCACGCCCTCGAGATCTGCGTGATGACAGGCAAGACCTACACCTCCTTTCGCAAGCGCAGCAAGAAAGAGCGCCCTTTTCGCATCGTGAAGATCGGTCTCGACCGTCCTCGGGAGGAGCTCTACCAACGCATCAACGCCCGTGTAGACGCGATGATGGCAGCAGGTCTGCTCGCCGAGGCGAGCGCCTTGTATCCCCAGCGCAGCCTGAACGCCCTGAACACGGTGGGCTATAAAGAGCTGTTCGACTACCTCGACGGCCGCTGGCCACTTGACGAGGCCGTGGAACGCATTAAGGGCAACACCCGCCGCTACGCCCGCAAACAACTCACCTGGTACAAGAAAGACGAACAGATCAGATGGTTTCATCCAGAAAACAAAACATCAATAATGAACTACATATCTCAAGACTATGAGTAACGAATCAGCAAACAAGATAACCGACTCTTTGCGTTGGTGCAGCCGGAAACTGGCAGGCGCCTGGCAGTGGTACAAGGGACTCTATAAGGGACGCCCATGGTATATTAAGCTACTGTCATTTGTCATATCTGTCATCGTAGCCTTCTTCCTCTACCTGGGAGCCGTCGACATCAATTTCCTCTGGCTCTTCGGCAAGTCGCCATCAATGTCGACCATCAAGAACAAGCGCCCTGCTGCTGCCTCGCAGATCTATAGCGCCGACGGCAAGATGATTGGCAAGTTCTTCAGCGAGAACCGCACTCCCGTGACCTACGAGGAAGTGAACCCCGTATTCTGGCAGGCACTCATCTCTACCGAAGACGAGCACTTCTACAGTCATCATGGCATCGACTACACTGCCTTCGTGGCCGTGGCCAAGGACTACATCCTCCACCGGGATGCCCGTGGTGCGTCGACCATCACCCAGCAGCTGGCGAAGAATCTGTTCCGCACGCGTTCTGAATACTCGCGCGGACTTCTGGGCAACATCCCTGGGCTGAAGATGCTCATCATGAAGAGCAAGGAGTGGATCACGGCCTACAAACTGGAGTTCTTCTTCACGAAGAACGAGATCCTGACGCAGTATGCCAACACCGTAGACTTCGGCTCCAACGCCTTCGGCATCAAGACGGCGTGCAAGACCTACTTCGGCTGCTCGCCCAAGGATCTGAAGCCCGAGCATGCCGCCATCCTCGTGGGGATGCTCAAGGCCACCACCTATTATAATCCCCTCATCAATCCCGACAACGCCCTGAAGCGCCGCAACATCGTGCTCGACCTGATGTGCCAGCACGGCCATCTCAGCCAGGCAGCCTGCGACTCGCTGAAACAACTCGAGATCAAGCTCGATTACAGCGTGGAGTCGGCCTACGACGGCGATGCCAACTATTTCCGTGAGGCCGTATCCGACTATCTGAAAGACTGGTGCGAGGACTACTACAACAATCGCAACGCCCTCTACACCGAAGGGCTGAAGATCTACACCACGCTCGACTCGCGCATGCAGCAGTATGCCGAGGAGGCCGCCGTGAAGCAGATGAAGCAGGTGCAGCAGACGTTCAACAACCACTGGGGCTCTACCAACCCCTGGCAAGATGAGCACCACCAGGAGATCAAGAACTTCATCGAGGACATCGCCAAGCGTCAGCCGGTCTACAAATACCTATCGAAGAAATTCGACGGCAACGAGGACTCCATCCGCTACTACCTGAACCTGCCCCACCCCGTGAAGGTGTTCGACTACGACAAGGGCCAGGTGGTAAAGGAACTCTCCACGATGGACTCCATCCGCTACATGGTGCGCTTCATGCACTGCGGCTTCGTGGCGATGGAACCCCAGACGGGCCACGTGAAGGCGTGGGTGGGCGACATCGACTTCCACTCATGGAAATACGACAAGGTGACGGCTATGCGACAGCCCGGTTCCACGTTCAAGCTCTTCGTCTACACCGAGGCGATGAACCAGGGCATCTCGCCCTGCGACACCCGCAAGGACGAGTATTTCGCCATGAAGGTTTACGACCACGGCGAGGAGGTGACCTGGGCCCCCACCAATGCCGACGGCCACTTCTCGGGTGCGAACGTCACGCTGAAGCAGGCCTTCGCCATGAGCATCAACTCGATAGCTGTCCGCCTGGGTCAGGAGTGCGGCATCGAGAACATCGTGAACACCGCCCACAACATGGGCATCAAGTCGAAACTCGACCCCACGCCCTCGCTCACACTCGGTGCCAGCGATGTGAACCTGCTGGAGATGGTGAACGCTTACTGCACGCCCGTGAACGACGGCAAGCACATCGATCCCATCCTCGTGACAAAGATTGAAGACCGTGACGGCAACGTGATCTACGAGGCCCCGACAGAGACCAAGCAGGTGATACCCTACCGCTCGGCCTTCCTCGTGCAGCAGTTGCTCAAGGGCGGCATGAGTGGCACCAGTTCGCGCCTGATGGGCTTCGTTGGCTACGACAAGGCCGCCGATACCGACTTCGGCGGCAAGACAGGTACCTCGAACAACCACTCCGACGCCTGGTTCATTGGCACGACGCCGAAACTGGTGGTAGGCGCCTGGGTGGGCGGCGAGTACCGTTCGATACACTTCCGCACGGGCATGCTCGGACAGGGCAACCGCACGGCCCTGCCCATCTGCGGATACTTCCTCGGCTCCGTGCTCAACGACAAGGCCTTCAAGAAATACCGCGCAAAGTTCGACGCGCCCAAGCACGACACGGGGCTCTACGAGACGATGTACGACTGTAGCGGTTACTACACCGCCCCTGCCGACTCTGACTCCATCAGCATCGACTCGCTCGGCATCGATGGCATCGACGAGTATATCGAATACGACGAACAAGGCAATCCCGTCGAGCAGCCTGCTGACGAAGAGGGTGACGACGTGAGCCAGGAGCCGACAGCAGAGCCTACGAACACAGAGGCCACGAAAGAGGAATAAAGTGGGGAGAGAGAAAAATGACACTGTCATTTGTCATCATTGTCATCATCTGCACATAGCAAGAGTGTCTGAATGGAACAGCATGAACTCGATCTCGACAACAAGGAGTGGCAAGACGCGCTGCAGATCGTGAACTACTCGCGCCGCTCGCTCTTCCTCACGGGAAAGGCTGGCACGGGCAAGAGCACGTTTCTGAGATACGTGGCGCAGCACACGAAGAAGAAGCACGTGATCCTTGCCCCCACGGGCATCGCAGCCATCAACGCGGGCGGCTCCACCCTGCACAGCTTCTTCCGCCTGCCCTTCCATCCCCTGCTGCCCAACGATGCCCGCTACGACCGCCGCCACATCAAGGAGACGCTGAAGTACACCGGTGCCCAGCGCAAGCTGATACGCGAGGTGGAGCTGATCATCATCGACGAGATCTCGATGGTGCGCGCCGATATCATCGACTTCATCGACAAGGTGCTGCGCATCTACACCCGCACTCCCGAGCCCTTCGGCGGCAAGCAACTGCTGCTCGTAGGAGATATCTTCCAATTGGAGCCTGTGCTGAAGGACGACGAGCGCCAGTTGCTGCAGCCCTTCTACCCCTCACCCTACTTCTTCAACGCGAAGGTGTGGCAGCAGATGCCCATCGTCAGTATCGAGCTGCGGAAGGTGTACCGCCAGAGCGACCCCACCTTCATCGCCATCCTCGACCGCATCCGCCAGAACCAAGCCTCGCAGGCAGATCTGGCCATGCTCAATCAGAGGGTTGTTTCGAGGGAATTTTCGAGGAGTGAGGAGTGTGGAGGGAGGAGTGAGAATACTCCTGCAGCAGAAATCGCGCACTCAAGTAATCTCTCTCCTCACTCCTCACTCCACACTCCTCGAAACACACTCCACACTCCTCGAGAATCCCTCCAGATCACCCTCGCTACCCGACGCGACATCGTTGACTACATCAACGAGCAGCAGCTCTCGGCGCTCGAAGGCTCGCCATCCGTATTCTTCGGCACCATCAAGGGTGACTTCCCCGAGACATCCCTGCCCACGCCGATGGAGCTCCAGCTGAAGCCAGGCGCACAGGTCATCTTCATCAAGAACGACAAGGACAAGCGCTGGGTGAATGGCACCCTGGGCACCATCGACTACATCGACGAGGAGGCGGGCGTGATCGGCATCATCAACGAGCAGGCACAGGAGTTCGACGTGGAGCGCGAGGTGTGGGAGAACATGCGCTACACCTTCAACGAGAAGGAGCAGAAGATCGAGGAAGAACTGCTCGGCACCTACACCCAGTTCCCCATCCGCCTGGCGTGGGCCATCACCGTGCACAAGAGCCAGGGACTCACGTTCCAGCAGGTGGCGATCGACTTCGGGGGAGGCGGCGCCTTTGCCGGCGGTCAGACCTACGTGGCCCTCTCGCGATGCACCTCGCTCGAAGGCATCACCCTGCGCGAGCCCATCCGCCAGAGCGACGTCTTCGTCAGGGCCGAGGTAGTGCAGTTCGCCAGCCGCTACAACGACCAGGCACTCATCGCCAAAGCCCTCGAGGAAGGCAGGGCCGACCGCGAGTACCGCGATGCCATCCGGGCCTTCGACTGTCAGGACTTCGCCAGATTCCTCGACCACTTCTTCACCGCCATCCATCTGCGCTACGATATCGAGAAGCCCCACATCCGCCGATACATCCGCCGCAAGCTGGAGATCATCAGCCGCCAGAAGCGCACCATCGAAGAGCTGCAACAGCAGCACGCCCGACAGATCGAGGCCCTCGAGGCACAGCTCAACGAGAAGCAGGAACTGCTGAAGCGGCTGGCCGCCGAGTACACCATCATGGGGCGCGAGTGCGAGCATGAGCACATGACCGACGCCGCCATCCGCAACTACGAGAAGGCCCTCGAACTCTATCCCGAAGCCGGCGATGCCCGCCGACGGCTGAAGAAACTACAGAAGAAATGAAACGACTGATCAACATAACCCTATGCCTCGCACTGGCGGCTGTCACAGCCGTGGCGCAGCCGAAGATCGGCCTCGCCCTCGGAGGGGGCGGTGCCAAGGGAGCAGCAGAGGTGGGAGTGCTCAAGGTGCTCGAAGAAGCTGGCATCAAGCCCTCGATGCCCGATACCGATGTGACCAGTTTCGGCAACAAGAAGTCTGCCATCATGATCCAGCAAGGTGAAGCCGCCGCCCGCAAGCAGCTGCCACAAATCTACAAGCTCACCCTGCCACAGCTATAGCCCACCGTTGCAATCCTGACACACACGGGCATAATAATGTAAAGAATATTCAAAATTGGCAAGAAATCCGCATCTGCCTGATAATCAAGTTGATAGGGCGGACGGCTTTCAGGCAGGGAGAAACGTAACTTTGGGCTAAGGAAAACGTAACTTTAGACTAACGAAAGTGCCGTTTTCGAGGCATTAAAGCGGGAACGCGGGTGTGTACGCAAGGCAGTGTAAAGATATTTCATAATCGGAGCGTATGGCGAAGCGAGGCAAAGCATGTGGTGAGGCGAGGCGGCGATGATGACAATGATGACAAATGACAGCGTCATCATCGGCGACTGAGAAGAAGGAGAAAAATACGTAAATAGAAACATTATTATATATATTATATATAATATATATAATAATGATATAAATATCAATTATTTCATGCCTAAGTGAGTGAGCGATGGCAGCGGCGAAAAGCGAACTGTCATTTGTCATCATTGTCATCAACAATGTGAGCGAATATTTGGCGGATTGGCGAAAAAGCCGTACCTTTGCAGCACGACAAGAAAGAAAAGGACATGAACAGCAAACTTCTGAAACTCGACGCGCCCTACAGGGTGATCTATGCCGGCGGGAGGATAGGCCACCACATCGCGACGCTGATCACGTGGAGCAACGACCAGGCAGGCGCTGACGATGATGCAGAGATCTTCGAGGCCCACGAGTACCCCGTGATCGACCAAGGCGAGGAGTACCCTGCGGGCACGCTCATCAAGACCGACCTGGAGGACTGCCGCGTGGTGTGCACGTACAACCCCAAGACCGGCATCACGGGCACCAACATCTACTGGCTGGCGAGCATCATCGAGTACGACTTCAAGCAGCTGGAGCCCTCGGGCGCCGAGTACATCCTCGACCGTCTGCAGCGGCTGGGCTGCCAGGTGAAGCTGCGCCAGGTGCCGATGAAGGACGAGGAGGGCAAGCCGCTGGTAGACAAGCACGGCCGCCCGCTGAAGGATGAGAACGGCGAGCCGATGGTGACCGACGAGTACGACTACGATGCCAACCTCTACATCTCGCTCACGCGCGGCCACTTCGATAAAGACCCTCAGCAGCGCGAGTACATCGTGAAGAGCCCCAGCCACCAGGCACTCTACTTCGAGTCGGCTGGCACGGCCGACGAGATATACAGCGACCTGTCGTACCAGCTCTCCGTCTACTCCCACTACCTGTTGGACGACATCGGCTGCGTGAAGTTCGAAACAGAAGACATGCTGCTTGCCGACGTGCTGAACCGTCTGAACAAGAGGCAGGGCATCGAGACCCACTATAAGGACATATTATAAAATCAATGTACGCGCGAGATGGCAAAGGATAACGAGGAAGCAGTACCCCTGAGGTATATCGTGGAGTACGCCAAGAGTCAGCCCACGCAGGCTCGCCGCCAAGCCTTCGTGAACCTGCTGACCTTTTCTGGGGCGAGAACGGCGGCGACGCGGCCTCTGTGCTCACCGCCATCCACGAGATACAGGGCGGCCAGGTGATCAGCGCCAGCGCGATGCCAAAGGAGTTCATGCCTCATTACCGCTTGGAGGACGTGGCCTCGCAGCTGATAGAGATCGTGAGGCAGATAGACACGAAGATCGCCACGCGGCAGGAGAACTGGGACTGGGCTCACGTGATGAAGGTGATGATCGACGAGGGCATCATCATGCACGTGGTGCCCAACAAGTTCGACCAGCTCGTGTGCAGCATGATTCCCGGCAAGGGCCGCGACACGGTGCGCAAGAACGGTGACTACACCATCGTGATGCGCCCGGAACCCTGGACACAGTGGACCTCGCAGAGCCACCTGAATCCCCGCGAGGCCGAAGACCGCATGGTGTGCAACATGATCGCGCTGGAATTCCAGCCCGTTCTGCGCCGCAAGATCGTGATCGAGTATTAGCCCGCGGAAAGCCCCAAAAAGCCAGAATCCTTCCGAACCGATTCCGAAAAACGCCAACCCGCTTCCGACATTTTCCAACCCGTTTCCAACTTTCTTCCGAAACGCCCATTTCGCCCGAAACGCACGAGAAACACTTGTCTCGCTCATCATTTATGCCTAAATTTGCAATGCAATTCCGGAGTTGCAGAGAGAGCATCAATTACAGTAATAAACAGTTAAAACGAACAAAAAGCATGAGACAAGAACGAATTTTATCCATGACCTCCAAGATAGGAGCAGGCAAAGGCAAGGTTTTCGAACACACCCTGCAGCAGTATTTCGCCACCACGGCCTCGGCAGAGGTGACAGCCCTCATCAGCAGCATCCGCGCCGCCAGCAGTGCCAGCGAGCGCCGCAAGCTGAAGAGCCAGCTGCCCATCCGCTGCCCCCACTACTTCAGGTTCAAGGGAAACCATCGCGCCCAGCAGGCCATCCTGCCCGAGGAGTTCACCTTCCAGACGTGCGTCGACATCGATGACGAGCAGATCGTCAGCCAGGCCCTCGAGCGCGCGTACCTTCTTAATAATAAAGAAGGGCAGTGGAAAGACCATCTGCTCCACGCCGAGCACTCCCCTTCGGGCAAGCTCCACCTCGACATCCGCATCCCCGTGGGCATGACCATCGAGGAGGCCCAGCGAGCCTACTGCCAGGCACTCGGCATCGCCTACGACGAGAGCTGCATCACGCCCGAGCGCATGATCTACATCTCAGACAAGGCCTCGCAGCTATTCACCGCCAACGGCTGGTATGCACGCCTCTCAGACGAAGAGATCGCACAGCGCCGAAAGGCCTATCAAGACCGTGGCCTCACCATCGACGGGCGTGTGTGCGCTGGTTTGTGCGCCGTTGGCGGCAGGGAGTGCGCAGCTTCCTCCCCTAAGTTAGGGGAGGCCAGGAGGGGTCTGAACGAGAGAATGTCTGAGGCAGGAACGTCAGCCTCAGGAATGTCTGAGGCAGTCCCAGCGCTCGTTCAGACCACCCCGCCTATCGGCACCCCTCCTAACTTAGGAGGGGAAAGAGATTACCCTCAGGACTACATGGGCATCCCCTACCCCTACATCGTGGAAGAGGTGGCCGACCAGCTTGGCGGTGCGCCTGAACACGGCTCGCGCAACGCCTTCATCTACTCGCTGGCATGCCATCTGCGCCATGTGTGTAACGACGACCCTCAGTGGATACGCACCATCATGCCCAACTACGGCGAGGCCCAAGACCGCGTCGACGCCACCATCGACAGCGCCTGCCGCCGCAGTCAGCTGCCCACGATGCCCATCAAGGTGAAAAACGCCCTCACCCTCGCCCGCAAGCGCGTGAACATGGAGAAAGGTGTCGACCCCGAGTCACTCATGCGCCAGCCCGTGATGCCCGCCCGGCTGCCAGCACCCGTGAGACTCATCACCTCGAAGGCACCCCGAGGCTATTGGCCCGCCATCGCCAACACCGCCTTTGCCGCCTTCGCCACCTACACAGGAGGCCTGAAAGCCGAGTTCTGGAACGGCACCCTCACCGAGCTCAACCAGCTGCACCTGCTGGCAGCACCCATGTCGACTGGTAAGTCGAGCATCAAGGAGCCCATCAACCACATCCTGAAGCCCATCATCGACCGCGACATGGTGGCCCGCCAGCGCGAGAAGGAGTGGGCCGAGCAAACCAACACGCGGAGCGCCAACAAGGAGAAGCCCGAACGGCCGAAAGACATCTGCGTGCAGGTGGTAGACTCAGACATGACCAACGCTGCCTTCTGCCAGCGCATGGAGGATGCCGAACGAGCCGGCAACAAGGCACTCTTCACCCGCATGGACGAGCTGGAGCAGCTGAAGAAGCTCGCCGGCGGCTCGATGGCAGAGGTGACAGAGATACTGCGCCGAGACTTCGATGCCGACACCTACGGTCAGGAGCGCGTGGGCACACAATCGGTGAAGTCGAGAACCACGATGCGCCACAACATCGTAGTGTCTACCACTCCCGCCACCGCCAAGAAATTCCTCGGCGACAACATCGATAACGGCACCCTATCGCGACTGAGCCTCTCAACCATCGTGACAGACGACGTAGAGCACCGCCCCATGTTCAAGCGCTACGATGAGCTGTTCGACAACAAGCTGGCCGTCTATCTGGCACGCCTGGAGAGTGCCAAGGGCACCATCGTCTGTCAACAGGCCAAGAACCTCGCCATCACCCTGCTCGACCGCAGCGAGGAGCGCGCCCTGATGATGGGCAACGAGAGCTACATACAGCTGTCGTACCGCGCCGTAGACATCGCCTTCCGAAAGAGCATCCTGCTCTACATCATGAACGGCATGAAGTGGTCAAGGGACATCGAGGAGTTCATCATCTGGACATTCGACTACGATCTCTGGGTGAAGATGTGCATCCTCGGCCAGGAGATCAGCACGAAACTCGAACAAGACCATCGCATCATGCGCCCAGGCGTTGCCTGCCTGTTGGAGCAGCTCGGCGACTCGTTCACACGCCAGGAGTACGAAGTGCTCTACAAGGTGCAGTGCCCCAAGGCCATCGATTTCAAGCGGGCATCAGGCAACCTGCTCTCGCAGTGGAAGAAGCGCGGCTGGATCGAGGAAAACACAGAACAGCAGATCTACTGCAAGACGGGCGTGTACTACCAGAAGCATGCCGCCTGAGCCGAAAGGATGACAATGATGACAAATGACAGTGCCTTTTTCCGAGGGCACTGTCGCTTGTTTTCTTGACATTGCGCAAAATTACAATCGATTGCATTACTTTTTATGTTAATATTTGATAAAATTTAGGGTTGTGTGGGAGCACAATGCCAACCCGTTAAAAAAAGTAGGCGAAATGTTTGGACAATTGAAAAAAAAGGTTTACCTTTGCACATGTTATCCTGAAAACAATCTTTTTACCTTAGAATGCTAATACCTATTGAAGATATGGAGCGATCGCTTGCGAAAGTCGTCGCTTTATTTTTTTGTACTAATGCAAACCTGGTTCATACGCGCACCCAGAGCCCCAGAACGTTAAACTTTCCTAAATCTAATCACCTGTAAGCTAAAAACTCTAAGCAATAAACAAAAAATTAGTACCTTTGCACCCCGTTAGAGTCCGCAGGGGCAGAGTGAAGTGTGCACGGACGTGCGCCGCCTCGCGGAAAAAACCCGTAAAAATACAATATAAACAATGTACGCAATTGTAGAGATTCAGGGTCAGCAGTTCAAGGCCGAAGAGGGCAAGAAGCTCTTTGTGCATCACATCAAGGATGCCGAGGAAGGCAAGACTGTTGAATTTGACAAGGTGCTGCTCGTAGATGCTGACGGTGCAGTGAAGGTTGGTGCTCCGACCGTAGAGGGAGCAAAAGTAGTGTGTGAGGTAGTAAACCCGCTGGTAAAAGGTGACAAGGTCATCGTGTTCAAGATGAAGCGCCGCAAGGACTCTCGTAAGCGCAACGGTCATCGCGAGCAGTTCACCCAGCTGGAGATCAAATCAGTAATCGCTTAAATTTAGGAGGACTTAGAAATGGCTCATAAAAAAGGTGTAGGTAGTTCTAAGAACGGTCGCGAGAGTGCTGCTCAGCGACTCGGCATTAAGATTTTCGGCGGTCAGAAGTGCGTGGCAGGCAACATCATCGTTCGCCAGCGCGGCACAAAGCACAATCCTGGCAACAACGTGGCCATCGGTAAGGATGACACCCTGTTCGCACTCGTTGACGGAACGGTTCAGTTCCACAAGGGTGCCCGCAACAAGAGCGTTGTATCAGTGATTCCTAACGCTGAGGCCTAAATCAGTTAAAAGTAAAAACTTATTCCAAACAAACAACAGAGTCCTGCGTTCCTCTCGGAGCGCAGGATTTCTGCGTTTTATTCTCCCCCTAAGTTGGATCCGCAGTTCTCCCCCTAAGTTAGGGGGAGCCAGATGGGGTCTGAACGAGGGAATGTCTGAGGCAGCAAAGGCAGACCCATCGGCAGTCCCAGCGCTCGTTCAGACCACCCCTACCCCCTCCTAACTTAGGAGGGGAATGAAATAAATCTAGATTTATTTTGCATTTCGCGCAAAAAGTTGTAATTTTGCAGGCTAGAATTGAATTCAAACTTATAAATACGTATTTAAGATGTTAACACTCAAACTCATTAATGAGGAAACCGAGCGCGTGATCCGTGGTCTGGAGAAGAAGCATTTCCCCAATGCCAAAGAGGCTATCGACAATGTGCTCGCTGTAGACAAGAAGCGCCGTGAGGCCCAGCAGGAACTCGACAAGAGCCTGAACGAACAGAAGCAACTCTCTGGTCAGATCGGCCGTCTGATGAAGGAGGGCAAGAAGGACGAGGCCGAGCAGGTGAAGGCTCAGGTGGCCGCGCTCAAAGAGAAATCGAAGCAGATGGACGAGGCGATGGCCAACGCTCAAGAGGAGATGACCACGCTGCTCTGTCAGATTCCGAACATCCCCTACGACGAAGTGCCCGAGGGCAAAGCCGCTGAGGACAACCATGTGGTGAAATCGAACCTCCGCGAGTGCAAGGAAGGCGACACCGTGGGCAACTGGGACGTGAATCCCAAGCTGGGCATCGAGAATCCCCTGCCCCACTGGGAGCTGGCAAAGAAATACAATCTGATCGACTTCGACCTGGGCGTGAAGATCACAGGCGCAGGCTTCCCCGTCTACATCGGCAAGGGAGCCCGTCTGCAGAGAGCTCTGATCAACTTCTTCCTCGACGAGGCCCGCAAGAGCGGCTATACGGAGATCATGCCGCCAACGGTGGTGAATGCTGCATCAGGCTACGGTACGGGTCAGTTACCCGACAAGGAGGGACAGATGTACCACTGCGAGGTGGATGACTTCTATCTCATCCCCACGGCCGAGGTGCCTGTGACAAATATCTATCGCGACGTGATCCTCGACGAGAAGGATCTGCCCATCAAGAACTGCGCCTACACAGAGTGCTTCCGCAGAGAAGCTGGCTCGTATGGCAAGGACGTGCGCGGGCTGAACCGCCTGCACGAGTTCTCGAAGATCGAGATCGTGCGCATCGATAAGCCTGAGCACTCGAAGGAGAGCCATCGTGAGATGCTGGAGCACGTGGAGGGGCTGTTGAAGAAGCTCGAACTTCCCTACAGAATTCTGCTGCTATGCGGTGGCGATCAGTCGTTTACGAGCGCCATCTGCTACGACTTCGAGGTGTACTCAGAGGCTCAGGGCCGCTGGCTCGAGGTGTCATCGGTATCCAACTTCGACACCTATCAGGCCAACCGTCTGAAGTGCCGCTATCGCCCTGAGGGCAGCAAGAAGCCCGAGCTCTGCCACACGCTCAACGGCTCTGCCCTCGCCCTGCCTCGCATCGTGGCCGCCCTGCTGGAAAACAACCAGACGGAGAACGGCATCAAGATTCCCGCTGCCCTCGTACCATATATGGGCTGCGATATCATCGACTAACGGCAATGCAGATTTTTCACACGAATTACCTCGAATTGGACACGAATTATTCATGAATTAATTAGTGACAAATTCGTGATCAATTAATGATAATTCATGTTTAAGAAAATCAAATATGAGTAATTCATATTTAAAGAATCAATCATGATAATTCAACACTAAACAAATATGAACAAGATTGTAAGAAAAGAGCAGTTCTCTGAGAAGGTGTTCCTTTTCGAGATCGAGGCTCCGCTGATTGCCAAGAGCCGCAAGGCCGGCAACTTCGTCATCGTGCGCGTAGGCAAGAAAGGTGAGCGTATGCCGCTGACCATCGCTGGTGCAGACATCGAGAAAGGCACCATCACGCTGGTAGTGCAGATGGTGGGTCTCTCATCGAAGAAACTCTGCGCCCTCAACGAGGGTGACTACGTGACTGACGTGGTAGGCCCGCTGGGTAACCCCACGAAGATCGAGAAGTATGGCACCGTCGTCTGTGCTGGCGGCGGTCTTGGTGTGGCGCCCATGCTGCCCATCATCCAGGCCCTGAAGGCAGCAGGCAACCGTGTGCTGTCTGTAATGGCTGGCCGCTCGAAAGATCTCATCATCCTTGAAGACAAGGTGCGCGAGAGTTCTGACGAGGTGATCATCATGACCGACGATGGCTCGTATGGCGAAAAAGGCGTAGTGACTGTAGGAATGGAGAAATTCTTCGAGCAGGAGCACGTTGACAAGGTGTTCGCCATCGGTCCCCCAATCATGATGAAGTTCTCGAACCTCACGGCTCAGAAGCACAACATCCCCTGCGAGGTCTCGCTGAACACCATCATGGTGGATGGAACAGGTATGTGCGGTGCCTGCCGACTCACCATCGGAGGCAAGACGAAGTTCGTCTGCATCGACGGTCCTGAGTTCGATGGAGCTCTCGTCGACTGGGATGAGATGTTCAAGCGCATGGGTACCTTCAAGCGCGAGGAGCAGGAAGAACTGGCCCACTACGAAGAGCACCTCGATGCCGACACTCCAGTAAACGGCGGTACTTCCGCCGTCCCCTCCACCGACATCGTCATGGATGCCGACCCCACCAACGACACCATCGACGTCCTCACCGACCGCAACGCCGCCTGGCGCAAAGAACTCCAGCAGGCCATGAAGCCCAAGGAGCGCACCCAGATAGAGCGCGTCGTCATGCCTGAACTCGACCCCGTGTATCGCGCCACCACTCGTACTGAGGAGGTAAACATCGGCCTCACCAAGGAGCAGGCTATGCTCGAGGCCAAGCGTTGTCTCGACTGCGGCAAGCCCAGTTGTATCGAGGGCTGCCCCGTGAACATTAATATCCCCTCGTTTGTGAAGAACATCGAGCGCGGACAGTTCCTCGCTGCCGCCAAGGTACTCAAAGACACCTCTGCCCTACCCGCTGTCTGTGGCCGTGTATGTCCGCAGGAGAAACAGTGCGAGAGCAAGTGTATCCACCTGAAGATGAACTCGAAGCCCGTGGCCATCGGCTATCTGGAGCGCTTCGCAGCTGACTTCGAGCGTGAGAGCGGTAACATCAGCCTGCCTGAGATTGCTCCCGCCAACGGCATCAAGATTGCCGTCGTGGGTTCTGGTCCTGCCGGACTTTCGTTCGCTGGCGACATGGTGAAGAAGGGCTATGACGTGTATGTGTTCGAAGCCTTGCACGAGATCGGCGGTGTGCTGAAATACGGTATTCCTGAGTTCCGACTGCCCAATAAGATCGTAGACGTGGAGATTGAAAACCTCGCCAAGATGGGCGTGCACTTCCAGACAGACGTCATCGTGGGCAAGACCATCAGCGTAGAGCAGCTCGAGGAGCAAGGCTTCAAGGGCATCTTTGTAGGTTCTGGTGCAGGTCTGCCCAACTTTATGAATATCCCTGGCGAGAACTCGATCAACATCATGTCATCGAACGAGTATCTCACACGCGTGAACCTGATGGATGCTGCCAATCCAAAGACTGATACGCCGCTGAATCCTGCCAAGAGCGTGCTCGTGGTGGGTGGTGGTAACACCGCTATGGACTCCTGCCGTACGGCTAAGCGACTGGGTGCTGAGGTAACACTCGTGTACCGTCGTTCGGAGGTAGAGATGCCTGCCCGTCTGGAGGAGGTGAAGCACGCCAAGGAGGAGGGAATCAACTTCCTCACACTGCACAACCCCATCGAGTATATCGCCGACGAGACAGGTGCCGTGAAGCAGGCTGTATTACAGGTGATGGAACTCGGAGAGCCCGATGCCTCAGGCCGTCGCTCGCCAGTACCCGTTGAGGGCAAGACCGTCACACTCGATGTCGATCAGGTCATTGTGGCTGTCGGTGTATCCCCCAACCCACTGGTTCCGAAGTCCATCCCTGGCCTGGAACTTGGCCGTAAGAACACGATTGCCGTCTCTGAGGAGATGCAGTCTTCACGCGCTGAGATTTTCGCCGGCGGTGATATCGTTCGCGGCGGTGCTACGGTGATCCTCGCTATGGGTGACGGTCGTCGCGCTGCCCTGAATATGGACAAGCACCTGCGTGGCGAAGCCTGAACGATGACAATGATGACAGATGACAGTTAGAAAATCTCGGCTGATAGTGAAGGTCACGATTAAGCGAGAACAGAGCCAAGCTTACTTAGGTTATGCCGGACGAAAGCGAACTCGATAAAAAGAATCAAAGCCGTCGCCTTGAGAAACGTTTGAATGAACGGTTCGTCAAGGCGATGGCCACTTATCGTCTCATCGAGGATGATGACAAGATTCTTGTGGGCCTTTCTGGTGGCAAAGACTCGCTGCTGCTGACTGAACTGCTGGCCAAACGGGCGCGCATTCAGCACCCCCGTTTCTCCATAGAGGCCATCCACGTCCGCATGGAGAATATTCGCTACGAGACTGACACCAGTTACTTGGAGCAATTCTGCGCCGACCTCGGCATCCGTCTCCATATCGTCACCACCCGTTTCGATACTGCTGCCTCTGCTTCATCCGATGCATCCTCTGCCACCGTTCCTGTTTCCGATGTATCCTCTGCCACCGTTCAGTACACTGCGTTAGATGCACAGTCTGCCGCCCACTCTCCCGCCTCCATCCTTCGTCGCCAAAAGCAGCCCTGCTTCCTATGCTCTTGGAATCGCCGCAAGCAACTTTTCAACCTCGCCCAAGCTATCGGCTGTAACAAGATTGCACTCGGCCACCATCAGGACGACATCATCCACACGGCCCTGCTGAACCTCACCTTCCAGGCTCACTTTGCCACAATGCCCGTACGCCTTAAGTTGCGCAAGATGCCGCTGACAATTATCCGTCCGCTCTGCCTCATCACAGAAGCCGACATCAAGGCCTACGCTGCTATCAAAGGCTATCAGAAACAACAGAAACTCTGTCCCTACGAAACTGCCTCACACCGCACGGATGTCAAGGCCATCTTTCAACAACTGGAGCAACTGAATCCTGAGGCCCGCTACAACATCTGGAACGCCCTTGAGGCAGACAACAAACTCATTGAAGAATAAGAAACGAAAGATATGACCATAAGAAAGATATCGATACTCTTTTTAGCACTCTTGCTGCCATTCTCAATGGATGCGCAGAAGAAAAAGAAGAAAAAGGTGAAGAAACCTGTCATTGAGGTTGTGGAGGAACCACAGGAGGATCCCCGCATCACGAATATGCGAGAGATGACGCAGCAGATTGTTATCATCGACAGCATTGTCACTGATAAGGAACGTATACTTCCTCAACTACGCCTCTCCTCCGAGACAGGCACGCTCACCACCACAGACAAGTTCTTCGGAAAAGCCATCAGCGGCCATGCCTTCCTCAACGAAATGGGCAACAAGGTTTACTTTAGCCGCAGTGATGCTGACGGCCACTCCCACCTATACACGAGTGACAAGCTTGGTAACAGTTGGAGCGAAGCCACACCCCTGAAGGGACTAAATGATGGAATAACGGATGCAGACTATCCGTTTATGATGAACGACGGACTTACCTTCTATTTTGCCGCCAGAGGTGAAGAAAGTATCGGAGGATACGATATATTTTTCACTCGCTACGACTCTCGCAGCGGACAGTTCCTGAAGCCAGAGAACATTGGTATGCCATTCAACTCTGAGGCCAACGACTATATGTATGCCGCTGACGAGCAGAGCGGTATTGGCTACTTCGTAAGCGATCGTCGTCAGCCAGAAGGAAGCGTATGCATATATATATTCATCCTGCCAGAGACACGTCGTTCATACGACCCGTCGATATATACTGAGCAACAAATCCGTGAACTGGCAGACATCAGCAGCATCGCTGATACCTGGGGGGACGGGAAAGCACGCCAAGCGGCCCTTGCCAGGCTCAAGGCCATCGGTACGACTGGCGCCGCCGACACCAGCAAGAAGGTAGCCAAAACGAATACCGCCTTCATCATCAACGATCACACAACTTACACCAGCGCTCAGGACTTCCGTTCGTCTAAGGCTGCTAACCTCTATAATGAACTGCTTAAAGCTCGTGAGCGCCAGGCCACCATCGAACGCGATCTGCAGAAAGCTCGCAACCGCTATGCTCGTTCCAACGAGGACGGTCGCAAACTGCTCAGCGAGGTCATCCTCCATAACGAAGAACAGGCTTTGTTGCTTAGCGACACCATCCACGCATTGGAAAAGCAGATACGTAAAGAAGAGAATATCACAACAGATTAAGAAATCACTATGCATAAGAATAAAAAAACTTTCCCGGAATCCGAACTGATTATCAATGCCGACGGCTCATGCTTCCATCTGCACCTGAAGCCGGAACAGCTGGCCGACCGTGTGATTCTTGTGGGCGACCCTGCCCGAGTAGATATTGTTGCCGCCCACTTCGACTCTCGCGAGTGCGAGGTACAGAGCCGTGAGTTTCACACCATTACAGGCACCTATAAAGGCAAACGTATCACCTGCCAGAGTCATGGCATCGGCTGTGACAACATCGACATCGTGGCCAACGAACTCGATACACTCGCAAACATCGATTACAATACGAGAGAGGAGAAACCAGAGCATCGCACGCTGACAATGGTACGCATCGGCACCTGTGGCGGGCTGCAGCCAAACACACCTACAGGCTGTTTCGTAGCCTCTGTAAAGAGCATCGGATTCGATGGTCTGCTGAACTACTACGCCGACCGCAACAAAGTATGCGACCTCCAGATGGAAGAGGCGTTTAAGCAACACATGCAGTGGGATCCCATCAAGGGTGCGCCCTATATATCTGTGGCCGACCAAGATCTTGTCAACCAGATTGCTGGCGACGATATGGTGCGTGGCTATACAATCAGTTGCGGTGGATTCTATGGTCCTCAGGGCCGTGTACTTCGTGCAGACATCGCCGACCCTCAGCAGAACGAGAAGATAGAGTCGTTCGAATACAACGGTTTGCGCATCTGTAACTTTGAGATGGAGTCGTCGGCTCTCGCAGGCCTCGCCTCAATACTTGGCCACCGTGCCATGACCTGCTGCATGGTCATCGCCAACCGCTACGCCCAGAAGATGAACACCGAGTATAAAAACAGCATCGACAACCTCATCCAGAGAGTCCTCGATCGCATCTAATCCGTCAAGCATACTGCGGTAGAACCGCAGTCCCATAATATGAATGATACTATCTGCGCCCTCGCAACAGCTCCAGGCGGAGCCCTCGGCATCATCCGCGTCAGCGGCCCCGACGCCCTCTCTGTCGTCAGCTCCCTCTGCTCAGTACACTGTGTTAATTGCGCAGCCAATACCCTCCATTACACCCACATCACCGACGGCTCCGACATCATCGACGAAGCTATGGTCTCCATCTTCCGTGCCCCCCACTCCTACACAGGCGAGGACGCTGTGGAGATCTCCTGTCACGGCTCACGATATATATTAAACAAGGTACTGGAGCTTTTGGTGCAGCATGGTTGTCGGATGGCAAGCCCTGGTGAATACACCCAGCGCGCCTATCTCAACGGCAAGATGGACCTCTCGCAGGCAGAGGCCGTAGCCGACCTCATCGCCTCTACGAATCGCGCCACCCACCACCTCGCCATGAGTCAGCTGCGCGGTGGCATCTCCTCGGAGTTGGCCACCATGCGCGAACAACTGCTCAAACTCACCTCGCTGCTCGAACTGGAACTCGACTTCTCCGACCACGAAGACCTCGAATTTGCCGACCGCAGCGAGTTGTTGGAACTTGCCAAAACTATTGACAATCACATCACCCATCTGGCCGACACCTTCCAGACAGGCAATGCCCTTAAGAACGGTATCCCCGTAGCCATCGTCGGAGCACCAAACGTAGGCAAGAGCACCCTGTTCAACGCCATTTTCGGCGAAGAACGGGCCATCGTCTCCGACATACAAGGCACCACCCGCGATGCCATCGAAGACACCATCCTGCTCGGCGGCATCACCTTCCGATTTATAGACACCGCAGGCATCCGCCATACCGACGACCAGATAGAGAACCTCGGCATCGAGCGCTCCATAGCCGCTGCCCGGCGTGCCCGTATCATCCTGATGATGACAGAGCCGGGTGTGCCCTACCCCGACATCCCCACCAACGACGACCAGACTGTCATCCGCATCGAGAACAAGACCCAGGCTTTTCAAGCCAAATATGGCATAGGCATCGAAGCCCTTAAACAGCAACTCATCGCTGCCGCCCCCAAGACCTCCGATTCCGACATCATCATCACCAATGCCCGCCACTACGACGCCCTCGTCCGTGCCCACGAAGCTATTCTGCGCGTCATCGATGGCCTTGAGATGCAAATGAGCGGAGACCTCCTCAGTGAAGACCTCCGCCTCGTTCTCGACATCCTTGCCGAAATCACCGGCACCCAGATCACTCCCAACGAAGTATTAGGGAATATCTTCAAGCACTTCTGCGTCGGAAAGTAAATCCCGATTAGCATCGATTACAATCAATCAAAAAAAACATGTAAGGGTTAATTGGAGGGTTGAGGCTCTTCAAAGGCAAACATCATGTCAAGTAATTCCGTCTTACGGACTTCTTTACCCCAGTTCTTCCCCTTGAAATCATCGCTTTCGTTTATCTCACAGAGGCCAATAAAACGGAACAGGCGGTTGAATACTCTATATTCATACCCATGACCAGCATTTAGCATTGGGAAAGCTTTGCTATACTCATCAGCATAGAATCCAGTGTTGCGCCAATCCTCACCATAGTGATGCAGAAGCCATAAGGAATACAATCGTCCCAAATTACCCACTTCGTTGTCCTTATACATATCAAGCCATCCTGTGTTGTAATCCCTGAAAAGGAACAGAATTATCGTCCGCATCAACTCATTATGGTCACCAAGTAGTTGCTTACCCTTGGCCGTTAGTGACAACTTCCCGACACGAGTCTTGATGAGTCCGCACTCCTTCAACACGACCCTGAGTACCTGCACTTCTTCTGTTTTCGGTTCACTCTTCTGTTTATACCAGTCAGAGTTCCAGCTATGGCTCCCTAATTCGTAAAGTTCGGCAACCGTCTTTGGAGGTATATACCCTTGCGCCGTGAGTTTCAATTCTTTTTCGCTCAACTCATTCATCAGGTGCAGAGCCTGTCGCATGACGGGAATCCGCTCCATCTGCTCATCCGTTAATCGACGCAGTTGTACTGGACACCCCACTTCTAACGGTCTGTTAAGCATCTGGTGCATCTGCTCTGATGAGAATCCATTGAAATCCGGCTTTGGAGCAGCGTTCTGTGCATGCATGATTTCACCCAGATGGCGATTAATGTCATCCAGGTTCACGTGCTTACCACTTCTCTCCATCTGGTCAATCCAGTCCTGCAACCGACGGGTAATTTCATTCTTATCTATCATATAGTCATTTTATTCATGGTTATATCTGCAAATCATTATTTACCACTTGCGTATTCCCCGTAGATGTCCGGCATAGCATCGCAAAAGCCATATCCACTGCTTTCCGTGTTCTTCAGCATTGCCTCAATACGTTTCTGAAACTTCGGCAGTAGATTGTTCTTTGATATATACTTCATCGTGGCTTCAAAATTTCTTTCCGTAGAATCATAGAACGACTCCCATAAATCACCCCAAGCATCAGTCACCTCACATGCATTCTCTACCAGATACAGCATCAAGTCTGCAAGATTCTCTGGCGAAGGATGTAGCTTCCTGAAATCGGTAATCGCTTTCTTGCAAACACTAAACCGACATTTTCCATCGCCACGTTTCGGCCAAAACTCATTCCTTATAATCGCTTTATACTCCTTCAACTTCGCCTTCTCATCTGGATTCAAGAAGTACTCCAGGTACTCTTTGGCCTCCTTTCGGGCATCGTAGAGATCAAGAACAACGTCTATAACCTCACTTTTCTCTAAGGTTCCAAGATATTTCTTTAATGCAACTTTCGACATAAGTTAATCATTTAACACATGATTGACTGTACACGGTAACCAAGGGCTATGATTAGATCAAGATTATAATGCAAAACCTGGTAGTTTTTGCCATCTGCGGCAGTTGTTCGGAATTTCCGAACAACTGCATCTTGCTCCAGTTCCTTATCTGCAAAGATGTTTGTCAGATGCTCGCTGATATTAGACTTGCTCGATTGATATATCTCCACCAATTGTGCCTGCGTCAGCCAAACATCCGCATCAGCGAAGCGAGTATTCACACTCACCCTGCCTTCTTCATCTTTATATAGTATCAATTTATTCTCTTTGTCCATCTTTCGTATAACGCATTTTATCCGTTATGTATTACATCTTATTGCGCTCTTTGAGATGCTCAGGCGAGCAGAGCTCGGAGTTTTTCTTCCAACATCCATCTCACACCTTTTAGCCTCCTTCCTGCGAATCAAAGCGCTTGTCCCTGAGATCCTGCAGTCCCTGATGATTCTGTCATTCCACAATCTCCCAATGACCGCTATAACCACTACCCACATAACGGATATGCGGCATTTTGGCAAGATGACGCTTGATAGTTTTTGAACTTCGATTACTCAATTTGGCCAAATCTTCTGTTGAGATTTGAGGGTTATTTCGGATCTGTTTCTCTATCCAATCATCAAGTTCATTATCTTGAGGGACACCTTGAGGGACACCTTGAGGGACACCTTGAGTATCACCCTTTACGGGTCTCTTAATTATCACTACAACAAAGCCACCATTGACTGTCCATGTTGGCGCTGCTACACCTCTCTTTTGGCAAGCCTCCATGATGCGCTTCACCCCCGAGCCCCAGTTCTCAATATAGGTTGTACTATATAGCACATTAGCTATAAGCGGATTATATGGATAAGAGATATGTGGTTGAAGGATGTTCTCTGGTGTAATCTGTGGAGGCAGAATGCCAGGATTCTCTATTTCGATACGATCATCATAGATGGCAATACCTATAGTCAGGTTATAGCGTTCATACTGACGATGGCAAAGGGCATTCAAGACCACTTCACGCAGAGCCTCGGCAGGAACCTCCAGATATTCATCACGTACCAGTCCGACTATCTTCCCATGCATATTCAGGTGCTTGCGGAAGAAGTTCATAGCCTCATTGAGTAGTACAAAGATATTTCCTTCCACTCGCTGGTTGTCTATAAACTCATTCTTGTCTATTCCTTGGAAACGGGCTAGACGCATTGTGAACTGCGTGTACATGCCAGTTTCTTTTGTAAAGAGTGCTGTGGCTGCGTTTAGAGGTTGGGGACCTGTGGTAAGTTTCCATTTCCCTAACACATCCTCAATGGGTTCTGTGAGAGCCAAATCAGACAGTCTTCCTCTTTCCACACCAAGACGCACAACACCACGTATCAGTTTCTCGTCCAATGAACTGATATCCGTAAACTCCGATGGTTGCCTTTCCCATGCAAACATATCTGGCTTACTTCTGCGCAACCGCTCTTCATACATGTCGCGTGGCATCTCCTTCGTTGTGCTCTCCACTTTGTAGTAAGGACAACCATGATAAGTATAAGGCACCATACCCCATGCCCATCCTTCAAAGTGCATGGCAATCACTTTGTTGTTTGGGCGATCAGGAACATCAATATACTCTACCCTCACATCAACCTGTGGCTCCATGTAACTCAGAGCCTGGGCAATCTCTTGTTGAGTATTGTCAGTAACTTGTTGCCCCAGAATCTTCAATGATTTTGGAGCAACACCGAAGATAAGCCATCCACCTTCCGTATTCAAGAAAGCACAGGCAGTATGCATACCATCCTTCAGCTCACCCGTGGTTTTCTTCAGTTCCAACTGACGATGCTCGTCAGTTTGTATCAGTTCCTTCAGTTCATCTATTGTAAGTGCCATATATTCTATAACGTTTTAGTTGCTTATGCTATTGCATACTATTGTCATGATGTTTTTGACTATTGTTCGCTAATCTCCAATTTGTGGTCATTTTGTTTCATCGCATCAACGATAATTTGCAAGCCTTTAAATTCATTGTTTGATAGATAGTTTAGGGCATTATTTGAA